>CBDTTT010000137.1:0-5258 GCA_965363345.1 uncultured Chromatiales bacterium | reverse complement strand
AGCCAAGCGGACTCTTAAGAACCGCCAAAAATCTAGGCTCACATTAGCACAAATGCCATAAGTCCTTGTATCAAACTGTAACGCAGCGCTTTGATTCAAGCCATACGGTAGTCGTTCGGCTCTGGTACAAAAAAGACCCCGCTAGCATATCCTTTTTCAGTTCAGAGCTGCGCCGGACTACTCTGCAGCAACGGCACCCTCGGCAATCATCGCAGCGATCTCGGCATCGCTGTAACCGATCTCGGCAAGCACTTCTTTCGAATACTCGCCAAGGCGCGGCACATCACGATGCGCGCCAAAACGCTGGCCGTTCATCTCGAGTGGCAGAGCCGGCAACCTAATGCTCTGGCCTTTGAAATCACCATCGGGAACTGTTACGTCCACCAGACCACCACTTGCGTTCAGGTGAACGTCATCAAACAGATCTTCGGGACGGGCGATGGGTGCGAACGGCAAGCCGGTCTTCTCAAGCTTGGTCATCAAATCTGCTTTGGTGTACTGCTTGAAGGTTTCTTTAATGAACGGCAACAACTGCGCTTTATTTGTGACGCGGTCATTGTTGGTTTTGTATAGCGGGTCATGCGCCAGCTCTTCAAGGCCGAAAGCCTCACAAAGCAACAGCCATTGCTTGTCACTCACAACGCCAACAAACACCTGATCATCGGAGGTATCAAAAACCTGATAGATCGCCCAAGCTGATACGCGGGCGGGCATCGGTGCTGCTGCTTTGCCGGTAACCGCTTTTTGTGCCATGTGCTGACCAACCAGAAACACGGTGCTCTCGAACAAAGATGCGGTTAGCTGCTGACCTTCGCCGGTTACGGTGCGCTGGAACAATGCTGCAAGAATACCCAAAGCGCCGAACATGCCACCCTGAACATCAATCACCGAGGCGCCGGCACGCAGTGGCTTGCCAGGAGGTCCGGTCATGTAAGCCAGACCACCCATCATCTGGGCAACTTCATCCAGCGCGGTGCGGTTTTCGTAAGGCCCAGGCAAGAAGCCTTTTTCTGAGCAATAAATCACGCTCGGGTTGAATGCCTTAACATCGTCATAACCGAAACCAAGACGATCCATAGTGCCGGGCCGGAAGTTCTCGATAACCACATCGGCGGTTTCGAGCAGCTTAAGCACGGCGGCCTTGCCTGATTCAGATTTCAGGTCGATCAACAGATTACGCTTGTTGCGGTTGTACATCGGGAAGTAGCCGGAACCGGAACCCAGCAACTTACGGGTTGCATCACCCTTCACCGGCTCCACTTTAATCACATCAGCGCCCATGTCGGCTAACATCAATCCGGCAGCCGGGCCCATGACCATATGGGTAAATTCAACAACTTTGACGCCCTTTAGGGGCAGGTTTTCGCTCATGCTTATACCTTTTTTTATGCCTATTACAGGCCAATTCCTATAAAATCTGCAGCCTCTACAAAGCGTCGGCACGCAAACTCTTGGTAAACAATGGGTTTTCGGTGCAAGCCAGCTGATCAGGCTTACGCTTACTTGTTATTAAGTGAATTATCGCCCAGCACGGCTCATATTGGAAATAGCAGCCGTCTTCAGGCAACGATAAAGGAAGCAAAAACATGAGCAGTATCGACCTATCGAATCTCGACGTCCTCATTAGCGAAGTGGGCCCGCGCGACGGATTGCAGAGCATCAAAGATGTTATGCCCACTGCAGCGAAGAAAGCCTGGATTAAAGCTGAAGCAGAAGCTGGTGTTCCGGAGATCGAAGTAGGCTCATTCGTGCCACCTAAACTCATGCCGCAACTGGCGGACACTGCAGAAATCGTCGAATACGCGCGCGGCATTCCGGGTCTACAGGTTGCTGCGCTCGTGCCGAATTTTCGTGGTGCTGAAAATGCCATTAAAGCCGGTGCTCACAAAATCTCACTGCCGTTGTCTGTCAGCGAAACTCATAGTCAGCGAAATCTGAATCGAACCCATGAACAGGTGTTTGATGAGATCGCTAAAGTTGTCGGACTGATTCGCTCTCTTCCTGAAGACCAGCGCCCCGGCTTTGAAGGCAGCCTTTCAACTGCATTCGGTTGCAGTATTGAAGGCGTGGTTAAACAAGACAAAGTTGTAGAGGTAGCTGCGCGCCTGATGGAACTCGGTTGTGACGAAGTGGGACTATCGGACACCACCGGCTCCGCCAACCCCACACAGCTGCGCAACATGATTAAAGCGGTTAAGGCCGAAGTCGGTGAAGGCAATTTGGCAGCCGTGCATCTGCATAACACCCGCGGTTTAGGTTTGGCTAACGCCCTTGTGGCGCTGGAAGAAAACATCTTCACGTTCGACTCATCACTGGGTGGCCTTGGCGGCTGCCCTGCCGCTCCGGGTGCTTCCGGTAACATCGTCACCGAAGACCTCGTCTTCATGTTTGATGCCATGGGCATTAAGACTGGCATCGATCTGGACAAACTGATGCAGGTTCGAGAGATCGTCCGTAACGCTCTTCCCAACGAAGAACTCTATGGTTTTACGCCCGATGCCGGCTATCCAAAAGGCTACGTCATCGGTCAGGGCTGGGGCAGCTAAGCCAGCAACCGCAAGCTATAAGCCGGATTACAGCCTTGTGTAATAAAAGCTTACGGGTTTTGTAATAAACCCACCCCCGCTGTCATAAATCTGTAATAAAGCTATGGGAGAATCCTCACCGTAGTAAAGACACTGAGCAACAGGAGCCATACGCGGGCGTGAATGTCATGCGGGTCGCTATGTTGTTTCGACAGATCAAATCACAGATTAATGAACCCAGATAAATGAACCCCAGGGGGGGTAAATCCTGATGTATGTTTTATTAAGAAATTGCGCCAAGGCGCTGACCGCAGCGTCGCTGCTACTGGCGATCTCGCCAATAACGGCTAGCGCTGCAGACTCATCACTTCTTGATGCACTATTAAAGAATGGCGCACTAACCCAAGAGCAATATGACGGTTTAGTGGGTCAGGGTTCGGTATCTGATGAAGATGTCCTATCCGCCGCGGAAGCGCCGGCAGCAACCTCGGGCGCAGAGCAAACCATCGCCATAGACGAGAATATGCAGGCCGCTATCGACGACGCAGTAGAACGCAAAGTCATCGAAGCGAGCCCGGTCAAGGCGAGCTATGGATCGAAAGGCTTTCGCTTAGAGACCCGCGATGGCAATTTCCAGACCAACCTGCAATGGCGAGCACAGTTCCGCTATACCAATCCGCAAGGATCAGACCCACGGCAGCTTGACGACTTTGATAAGGAAACCGTTTCTGATTTCGGGATACGACGGGCACGCATGAAAATCGGCGGGCATGGCTTTAAACCATGGCTCAAATATTATTTCGAGGTTGATTTGCAACCCGCACGTGATGTCGAGGCAGATGCGCAGTCTTCTGCTGCACGGGTTATTACCTGGCGTGCTGATATCGCTAAATATGAGCAGTTAGGCGTTCGGGTCGGTCAGTGGAAGATTGGCTATAACCGCGAACGTGTCGATTCATCGGGCAAACAAGAGTTTGTTGAGCGCTCTATCGCAAACCGCGTTGTTACCCTTGACCGCCAGGTCGGTATCGCGGCGCGCGGTCGCCTATTTAAGGGCTCACGAGCAGATATGCGCTACGATGCAGGCATTTACAACGGTGAAGGTCGAAGCGTAGCAAACGAAGGCAAAGACCACATGTACATGGGTCGTCTGCAGTGGAACTTCCTTAAACGGGACGTGTCATTTCGCCAGAGTGATGTTGATTTCAGTGAGAAACCAGCAGCCAGCTTTGCCGTCGCCGGCGCACAAAACACGGGTCGCTGTACGCGCTGGTCATCATCCGGTTGCGGCAATCTTGATGGTTTCGAGAAACCTATTAATGCCACTGCAGACCAGTATGAAATCAAACAAGCAGTTCAGGAACTGGCATTCAAATACCGTGGCTTTTCGGTACAGCAGGAATGGCATCGCAAGTTCATAACAGACAATGGCAATGTAAATGAAGCTGTTCTGGCAGGCGACTATGACCTAACAGCCTTCTACTTCCAATCAGGTTACTTTTTCCATGGATTGCTCGACTGGGTGCCTGAGAAAATGGAACTGGCAGGACGTTATGCCTATGTGAAGGAACCTAATGAGGTTCTTACAAGTGGAATTAACAATGAGCGCAAAGAGTATACAGCGGCACTCAACTATTTCTTCACTGGCCATAGAAACAAGCTAACAGTAGATGTTTCACATCTCACCCTGGATGACAGGCTTGTTAACACCGATGCTACCGAGAATCGGGTTCGTTTCCAATGGGATGTGTCGTTCTAATTACAGCGATTACAAAGATATAGAAGCATAAAAAAGCCCGCTTATTGCGGGCTTTTTTATGCCTGATTTTTGCTCTCACTGCTAGCAGACACCCCTCTGCGGATCGGCATAAGCATCTAGCAAACTGCAGATGATCAGAAGGTTTGATGCAGGCTAATCTGAATCTGCCCCTTGCTAACATCATCGGTATACTGATGCATATAGCCGCCTTGCAGGCGCACAGTGTCAGAGAGGCTATAGCCGAGCGCACCATAGAGTCGGTTACGATCAAAAATTTCTACGACCCGGTCATCACCTATATCGCGCTCGCCGTTCAGGAAAAACTCATTGTAAAAGGCCAGATACCAGGCACCTTTTTTGAGGTTGGTTCCATTCAGCGGCACATCCATGAAAATAGCGTAGCGAAACCGGGTACGGAAATCCTGATCCTCGACCCAACGCTGCTCATACCGAAACCGGTGGCGCAGGTAAACCCGAGTACCTATCTTCTGCGGCAACAAGGCCTCCTGATAAATTCTGTTTTCCGAGGTGGTTGCAGAACTGGAACCAAATTCACCGGAGGTAATATTGGCGTAACCCAAGGTAAACGTCGCATCATTGGATTTGGGACGCC
Organism: uncultured Chromatiales bacterium; assembly: GCA_965363345.1. Taxonomy (GTDB): domain Bacteria; phylum Pseudomonadota; class Gammaproteobacteria; order Steroidobacterales; genus JABIQA01. Next base: position 361 of record CBDTTT010000137.1, on the reverse strand, counting down.
AGGTCAGGCCACCGCGCAGCAATAGTTGCTCAAGATCGCCGCCTAAATCCCAGTTACGATATTGAACGTCGCCCTGCAAGCCCCATTGCGAACCCTCAAAGGGTGCATTAAAGAAATACATGTACCAGGCACCGGTCTGGTCTTCATCGACCTCGGCAGAGACTGTTCCAGACAGCGCCAATAGTGATGCCACACTGAAAGTCTTTAAAACTGCACGGTACACTGACAACGCTCTACTCCATAAAATACTATCTGAAAGCTTAGAAGCGAATCAGGCTGGCTTGGCTTTGGACTATTAATCCTTCTGGTTATCTTCCTGGTCATCCTTCTCGTCGCCCTTCTCGCTATCGCGCTCAGATTC
>CBDTTT010000136.1:0-5284 GCA_965363345.1 uncultured Chromatiales bacterium | reverse complement strand
TGCGTGATCTGGGCGTTAGCCGCATGCGAGTGCTGAGTGCGCCTAAGCAGATGTTGGCACTTTCGGGCTTTGGTCTGGAAGTTGTTGAGTACGTTGAAGAGTAAGATTGTTCCTCGTTGCGAAATAATTTGAGAAACTGATTTTGACCGATACACCCAAAAAAGAACGCTTTGCTGCTAAGGATTTCGATGTCTATGGTGCGAGGTTCTGCATCATCGCTGCACGTTTTAATGAAGAGATTTGCGACAACCTGATTAACGGTGCCCGCAAAACTTTGCAAGAGTTCGGTATTCGTGAATCAGATATTGAACTGCTGCGGGTTCCCGGCGCGTTTGAATTGCCGCTCGCCGCTCAGCGGATAGCGAAACTTGCTGTCGCTGGGGAGTATGATGCAATCATTGCTGTCGCTACGGTTATCCGGGGTGGTACTCCGCATTTTGAGTTTGTCTCCGGTGCTTGTACCGATGGTTTGAACCGGGTTTCGCTGGACTCAGGTGTGCCCGTTGGTTTCTGCGTCCTGACTACCGATGACGTGAAACAAGCTGTCGACCGTTCGGGCGACAATGAAGATAACAAAGGGCGTGAAGCCGCGCTCGCCACTCTCGAAATGGTTAGTCTGTTTCGTGAACTAAAGGCCTGATCATGGCAAATACCGGACGCAGTGCGAGTCGTCGTTTGCTAGTGCAGGCGATGTATCAGCATCAGATTACCGATCACGATGAAACCCTCTTGCGCGATCAGTACGTTAATGGTCGTGAAGCGGTGCGTGCCGACAAACCCTATTTTGAAGAGCTGCTGACCGAGGTCATGGGATCGCTCGACTCCTTGGATGAGAGTCTGGGTGTCTGGACCGATCGTCCGGTTGAGCAGCTCGACCCGATTGAGCACGCCGTGTTGTGGTTGGGCGTGACAGAGCTTGAGCACCATCCCGATGTGCCTACCAAAGTCGTCATCAATGAGGCTATCGAGCTGTGCAAACTGTTCGGAGCTCAGGATGGTCACCGCTATGTGAATGCGGTGCTGGATAAGGCGGCAAAAGATTTGCGGCCGGAGTCTTAAGGCGAGCTAAAACCCGCTTGGGGCAGGAGCACTATCATGTTGGCTGAGTTCGATCTGATAAACCGGTTTTTTGCCCGCAGCACTATCTCAAAGATTCAAGATCCCTCAGTCGTCGTCGGTATCGGTGACGATGCTGCAATTCTTCTCCCTACGCCAGGCACAGGCTTGGTCGTTGCGACCGACACCATTGTTGAATCGGTGCATTTTCCTGTCTATACACCCGCCCATGCGGTGGGTTATCGCGCACTCGCGGTTAACCTGAGTGACCTGGCTGCGATGGGCGCACGTCCTCGTTGGGCGAACCTGAGTCTTACATTACCTGAGGCCGATGCTGAATGGGTTGAGCAGTTTGCGGCCGGTTTTTTTGCACTGGCGGATGTGTTCGGTGTTGAGCTGGTCGGCGGCGATACTGTGAGTGGCAATCTGTCGGCAACAGTAACTCTGCAGGGTGAAGTCATCCCCGATCAGGCTGTCTTGCGCAGCGGTGCTGCTGAAGCAGATTTGATTTACGTCACCGGCAATCCCGGCGATGCGGTGGCAGGACGAATGTGCGAGGGCACATCCGACGCAGAACATTACCTTGCAGAACAGTTTTTGTATCCGTCGCCACGGGTGCATGAAGGACGGTCACTTGCAGGTGTGGCGAGTGCCATGATCGATATTTCAGATGGTTTGCATGCTGATCTCAATCATTTGCTGCTAGCGAGTGGTGTGGGGGCGGAGCTACAAATTGAAGCACTGTCGTTGTCTGATGAACTCGTTGCTACCATGGGTAAGGATAAGGCGATTGAGATGGCTTTGCTGGGCGGCGATGACTACGAGCTATGTTTTACCGTGTCGCAGGATAAGGATGCCGAGTTCCATGAGCTTGCAGCGAGCTGGGATTGTCCGGTGACACATCTTGGCACTGTGGTGCAGGGCGAGGGCGCGCGCTGGAGTCGTTCGGCAGAGCGTTTCGTTGTGCCTGATGCCGGTTTTGATCATTTCGCATCGGTCGCTACCGATGATTTGGACGCAGTGGAGTAATTGCCGTGGAACACCGTGAGTTAGTCCAGAAAGTTTTGCGTGACCCGGTGCACTGGCCGGCTTTTGGTTTTGGTTTAGGCTTAGTGCCCAAAGCGCCGGGTACATTTGGCTCGTTGCTTGGCTTGCCGTTATGGTGGTTTTGCTGGTCTTACGGCACCTTCAATTATCTGTTGCTTGCTCTGGCATTATTTTTGGTGGGCATTTGGATTTGTGGAGAAAGCGCAAAACGCCTCGGAGTCCACGATCATGGGGGTATTGTTTGGGACGAAGTGGTTGGGATGATGCTCACAATGACCTTTGTCGAACCCTCTATAACCTCGGCTTTGCTGGGTTTTGGCCTATTTCGTCTGATGGATATCGCTAAACCATGGCCGATTCGGGATATAGATCACAGATTGCATGGGGGCCTCGGGATTATGCTCGATGACGTGCTAGCTGCTGTGTATGCAGCTTTGGTGCTATCGGGCGTTCAATACCTGTTATTGAACATATGAATGACATGAATATAAGGGCAACGTTTTATGCCTCAGTCGGCAAAAAACACCTCCGGCAATGCAGTACCGGAGCGTATTGGTAAGTACGAAATTATCAATGAAATTGGTAAGGGCACGACGGGCGATGTGTTCCTTTCCCACGACCCCTATTACGGTCGCGATGTTGCGATTAAGGTCTACCATATTAATGCTGCCTCCGATGGCCAGGCGGCAAGAATTGCTAGGAAGATGTTTTTCAACGAAGCGCATATCGTGGGTATGTTGCAGCACCCGAATATTCTTCCTATCTACGATGCCGGTGAAGAAGATGGTAAGTACTATGTAGTGATGGAGCACGTTCAGGGTGCCCGTACTTTGGGTGCCTATTGTCGCCCCGATAACTTGCTGCCTATCGAAGATGTCGTAAAAATTATTTTTAAGTGTGCGAAGGCACTGCACTATGCGCATGGTCGCGGTTTGATTCATCGTGACATAAAACCCAACAACATCATGCTTACCCCGGACAATGATGTCCGTATTATCGATTTTGGTATCGCGATTAAGGAAGACTCCGATGTCTCCCAGATTCGCGGTATTGCAGGTTCACCCAGCTACATGTCACCTGAGCAGGTGCAGTCTGCTGAGCTATCGGCGGCTTCCGATCTGTATTCTTTGGGTGCCGTGTTGTATGAACTACTCACTGGTTTCCGTCCATTTCGTGGTTCCGATCTCAGCAAGCTGCTGAATCAGATCGTGTATGCGACACCTGCGCCAGTGCATACGCTGCGCGCTGATATTCCGGAAGAACTGGAAGAGGTCGTTGCGATCTCGATGCAGAAAGAACCGTCAACGCGCTATCAAAGCGGTGCTGCCATGGCGGCAGCAATGACGCGGGTGCATCAGAAGCTGCAGGCGAGTGTGAATCGTCTCGATGCGCAGGAGCATTTCGATATTCTGCGACGTTTGAATTTCTTCCATGACTTCTCACAAGCTGAGATTCGCGAATTACTCCGTGCTAGTGAATGGCGTGAGTATGGGCCTGCCGATGAGATTGTTCGCGAAGGTGAGCTTGACGATCGCTTCTATGTGGTGGTTGCCGGCAGCTGTATTGTTGAAAGTGGCGGCAGGGATATCGGTCGCCTAAAGGCCGGGAATTGTTTTGGTGAAAGCGGCTATGTTGCAGAAGCCCGTCGCAGCGCGACTATCCGGTCTGAAGAACAGGCAACAATTCTGACAGTTAGCGCCACGTTGTTGGAGCAGGTGTCCACCGAGTGTCAGTTGCGCTTTACTAAGGTGTTTCTTAGAGCGCTCATCAAGCGCCTGCAGGGCCAGGGCACTACCGGAGCGACCTAGCGGCCTAGTTATATAGGGCCAGAGGGCAGCCGACAGTTGTTTCGCTGCGGACTGAGAGCTAGGCTTCGCTGCTATCCGTGTCGAAGTTCTTGAGTTCGCCTTCGGTCAGGATTTTTACTTTTTGCTCCGCATCTTTCAGGGCGGTCTGGCACTCGCGGCTCAGTTTTACGCCTTTCTCGAAATGCTTCAGTGATTCTTCCAGCGATAGTTCGCCGTCTTCTAGCGTTTCAACAATGCTTTCAAGCTCTTGCAGAGACTTTTCAAGGTCAATCTTTTTAGCCACGGTTTAAGTATCCGGTATTTAAGTTGTGCTTAGCCTTGCATAGCGGCAAGGCAGGGTCAACGTGTGTGCTTGATGCCAATCATATTGCATCGGCGATTGGCTTTACAGGCTTTTAACGCGGCGTGCCTTTATATAGACTGCAGGCATCGACGGTGCTTAGGGTTAGGCACCGGTTTGTGCGTTAATTTAGTTTTCGGCGGGGTGTTCACCGCGGCGGGGATGCTTGTGCTCAAAGAGCGTAGGGCGTAAAGCTGAGTGAGTAAGAACTACAGTGCCTCAGACATTGAGGTTTTAAGCGGTCTGGACCCGGTTAAACGGCGTCCGGGCATGTATACCGACACCCAACGACCCAATCATCTCGCTCATGAGGTGATAGATAACAGTGTGGATGAGGCTGTTGCCGGTCATTGTAAAAAGATTGACGTCACGCTCTATAGTGATGGCTCAGTCGAGGTCGCTGATGATGGCCGCGGCATGCCGGTCGATATTCACCCTAAAGAGAAGATTCCCGGCGTTGAACTAATACTGACCCGTTTGCATGCGGGCGCTAAGTTCTCCAACGACAACTATCAGTACTCAGGCGGTTTGCATGGTGTGGGTGTTTCGGTGGTCAACGCACTCTCGAAAAACCTGGAAGTGTGGATTCGCCGTGACGGCAAAGAACATAATATCGGCTTTAAGGGCGGGAAGAAGAGCGGCAAGCTTGAGGTGGTGGGCAAAGTTGGTAAGGCCAACACCGGCACAACGATTCGTTTCTGGCCCGATGAGCAGTACTTCGATACCGTCAAGTTCTCTGTTACCCATTTAAAACATGCGCTCAAGGCTAAAGCCGTGTTGTGCCCGGGGCTGGCGGTAAAGTTTTACGATGAGAAAACCAACGAAAAGCTTGAGTGGCAGTATGAGGGTGGTCTTGAGCAGTATCTCCGTGAATCCTTGCAGGGCGCTCCTTGTCTGCCGGAAGAGCCTTTTGACGGCTGCTTCGCGACTGAAACCGAAGAGGTCGATTGGGCTGTTACCTGGCTGACGGATGGCGGTACGCCTTTGGTCGAGTCTTACGTCAATCTAATTCCGACTGCGCAGGGCGGCACTC
>CBDTTT010000135.1:0-5314 GCA_965363345.1 uncultured Chromatiales bacterium | reverse complement strand
AAATTGCCCTTGCACGCCCTCATAGTTTGGTCCGACGATATTACCGACGCTATTGAACTGAAAGTCGTAACCCGCGACTTCGACAGACTCGCCTACCTTAACGGCATGATCTGTTTCAATGCTGTAGGACGATGCGACGGTGATACCAATGACAGTTAGTCCTAAACCGATGTGTGCAACCTGCATGCCCAGCATAGAGAGCGTAATTCGTGGGCCCTTGCCAAATAGTCTTAATAGCGGATCCCATGAGGCAGAGAATACGGTCCAGATACCAGCGACAAGACCTACGGCCGTTAGCAAACTAAATTCCTTCGCAATGAACGCCATGCCACCCAAGCCAACAATCAGGGCTGCCAGAGCTGGCCAGCGCAAGCGCATTAAGGTCTTGCGCATATTTGCTGAGCGCCACGCCGTGTGCATGCCAATTCCCATGCATAACACGAGGGGTAACATCGGAATAATAAACACCATCTCGAAGTACGGTGCCCCGACCGAGATTTTGCCCATGCTCAGAGCATCCAGTATTAACGGATACAAGGTGCCGAGCAGAATCAGGCCAGCAGCAATCACCAACAATATATTGTTGATAAGTAGGAAGGTTTCGCGTGAACTGGGCTCGAACCCAACTTTCACTTCCAGCGATGAGGCACGCCATGCGTAAAGCACCAGAGCCCCACCGACAACAATCGCAAGAAATGCGAGTATGAAAATACCCCGTGCAGGGTCCGTCGCAAATGCATGCACTGAAACTAGCACGCCGGAACGAACCAGGAATGTGCCAAGTAGGCTGAGTGAAAATGCACCGATTGCCAGCAGCAAGGTAGAGCTTTTAAACAGCCCACGCTTTTCAGTAACGGCAAGCGAGTGAATCAACGCGGTTCCAACCAGCCATGGCATGAACGAAGCATTTTCAACCGGATCCCAGAACCACCAACCGCCCCAGCCAAGTTCGTAGTAGGCCCACCAGCTGCCAAGGCAAATACCACCGGTTAAGAACAACCAGGCCATCGTGGTCCAGGGGCGTGTCCAGCGTGCCCAGTTCTGATCAAGCTTGCCGGAGATCATTGCGGCAATAGCAAAAGCGAAGGCAACCGAGAAACCCACATAGCCGGTATAGAGCATCGGCGGATGAATGATGAGGGCCGGATCCTGCAGCAACGGGTTTAGATCGGCACCCTCAATTGCAGCCGGAATAAGCCGCTCGAAGGGGTTTGATGTGAACAACACAAACAGCAAAAAGCCGACGCAAATGAATCCCATGACTGCCAAAACTTGCGATACCACGGTGTCGGGCAAGCTACGACTAAATGCAGCGACTGCTGCCGTCCACATGGTGAGGATCAAAACCCACAGCAACAACGAACCTTCGTGAGCGCCCCAAACCGCAGCAATTTTGTAGGGCAACGGTAAAGCAGTATTGGAGTTGTTCGCAACGTATAAAACAGAAAAGTCGCTAACGATAAAGGCCCATGTCAGGCAGCCGAAAGACACGGCAATAAATGCTAGCTGCCCATAAGCTGTTGGACGCGCCAGAGCAATCCAGGGCCTGATTCCTTTTACCGAACCCGCAGTACCAAATACAGTTTGAATAGCTGCAAGGCACAAGGCAATGATGAGTGAAACTTGGCCGATTTCAGGAATCATAAATAGTCTTTTAGAAAAGTTTTAGCGGCTGATTAAGAGTATGGAAGTGATGACTTACTCGGGTCTCGCGGGGAGTTCGGTTGCTGCAGCGTCACCCATCGGATGGCCCTGCTCTTTCAGCATATCGGCTACTTCCGGAGGCATGTAATTTTCATCATGCTTCGCCAGCACTTCGTTAGCGCGAAATACGCCGGCTTCCTCGATTTCACCGATTGCGATAACGCCCTGCCCTTCACGGAACAAGTCCGGGAGTACGCCGGCGTACGCGACCTCGATACGGTTATTGGCATCAACCACCGTGAAGCGTACTTCGAGTTCACCAGGCGTGCGCGTTACGCTGTCAGTTTCTACCAAGCCACCAAGACGCAGCGTTTTGCCTTCAGGTGCTTCGCCCTCAACTATTTGTGAAGGGCTGTAGAAATACAGCATATTTTCTTGGAACGCCTGCATTGCCACAACCGTTGCGAGCGCAACGCCGACAAATGCTACTGCAATACCAATCATTCGTTTTCGTCTTGGAGTCATGCGCTATCTCTAGTTTGTTCGTTTGTTTCGTCATCGAGTTGTGAGCGGCTTTTTAGACGGTGCAGTACTTTGCTGCGTGTAGCAAGGAACTGAGTCCGACTAAACCACGCATTGCCAATGATGAGCAGAAAAGTGAAGCCGTAAACGGTCCACACGTGAGCCGCATATTTATCCAGTTCAAGAAATTCCATTAGGATATCTCCTTAGATACGTCAGGCAACCAGCGGGCATTCCGTTCACGATTCAGAATCTCGGTGCGTAAACGATTCATCAACACCGAACCGTAGAACAGGTTGAAGGCCACAATCATGACCAGTAACGGCCAGAGCATGTCGAAGGTGATTGATGGATTGTCCATCTTCGAGATGGTTGCTGGTTGATGCAGCGTGTTCCACCAATCGACCGAAAACTTAATAATCGGCACATTAATCACACCGACGATGGCAATGATCCCGCTAGCACGATCAGCCTGAGCAACATCATCGAAGGCTGCCCGCAAGCCCATATAACCGAAGTACAGAAACAGCAGAATTAGCTCAGATGTAAGTCGTGCATCCCACACCCACCAGGTGCCCCACATCGGCTGACCCCATATCGCACCGCTGATAAGTGCGAGTGCAGTAAATGATGCGCCTATAGGTGCCGATGCGGCCGAGACGGCGAAGGCGAGTTTGATTCGCCAGATCATGCCTACGGCAGATGTGACCGCCATGACCACGTATATCATCATCGACATATACGCAGCCGGCGCATGTGCGTAAAGAATCCGGACGGCGTCACCCATCTGATAATCACGTGGCGCAACAAATAAGCCGCCGTATATTCCTGTGGCCATCAGCACTGCAGATATCCAAAACAGCCATGGCTGAAATAAGCCAGCTAAGCGATAGGCATGCGGCGGTGATGCGAGCTTATGAAACCAAGTCCACATGCTAGCCGACTCCTCTGCAACAAATTGGCAGTGAAGCTTCGCGCACGACTGAATTGGTAAACAAATTTACAGACACAAGTAAAACCACAGTTAGACCCAGTAGCTAAACCGGGTGAATACATCAGGAAACAACAACAAGACAAACTATAAACCGTAAGCGATAAATTTTACACCAAGCAGCACTTAAGGACTCACAAAAGTGACAACAAAATTGGCGTAAAGTGCCGTCTGATAGGCTTCTGAGCTCAGAAACTAGTCCAGACTAACCCGCACTGCAGCAGCAATCGCGAATGGTGAAAGGCTAAGCGCCAGCAGGCTGATGGCCCCCAACAACATCAAGGGACCGCTGGTTTCCATGCCTCCGACGGCCAAATCGGTGGCTCTGGAGCCAAAAATAAGCACCGGAATGCTCAATGGCAGCAACAATATCGCCAAAATGCCGGCGCCCTGCCGCAAGCCAACAGTAAGCGCCGCGGTAATAGCGCCCAGCAGGCTTAACGCCGGAGTGCCTAGCAACAGCGATATCACCAATACGCGAGTTGCCTCGGGGGGCAAGTCATAGGCAATAGCGACCAGCGGGCTCAACAGCAGCAATGGCAAAACGATCTGCAGCCAGTAGGCGATAACTTTACCTAATAGCAGCAAAGACAGCGGGTGTGGCGCGAGACATAACTGTTCAAGACTGCCATCTTCGTAGTCATCACGAAACAAACGGCTCATCGAAAGCAGGATGGCCAGCAATGCGGCAACCCAAAGTACACCCGGCCCAACCTGACGCAGGACATCGGGGGCAGGACTAATTGCCAACGGGAACAGACTTGAGACCACAATAAAGAACACTAAGGGGCTTGCCAGATCGGACCAGAGCCTGAAGCTTTGTAGCATTTCGCGTTTTAACAACAACCAGACAGGTGCAATCATGAGAGCTTGCCTCGTTCCAGAGTTGTTTCTGTCATGCCTAGCCCTTCGTGAGCATCGCCATGACTGGCTATAATTGCTATGCCGCCCGACGCGAGATGCGAGTCGATACAGGTATTGAGATAAGACTGACCCTGGGTATCGAGGTTGGTATAGGGTTCATCCAAAAGCCATACGAGCGCATTGCCCAGCAATACGCGAGCCAATGCACTGCGGCGCTGCTGGCCTGCTGACAAGACCCGCGCCGGCAGATTGAGGCATTCACTCAGGCCAAGTTCGTCTGGCACTTCCCCAAGCTTGCGCCCTGCGAGTTCAGCAGAAAACCGGAGGTTCTCACGAACCGTCAACTCTGACTTAAGCCCGGCATTGTGCCCCGCCCAGCCAATCGCCAGGTTCCAGGTTTCGCGCTGACGATGAATGGGTACGCCATTCCAGCGGACCTCACCTTCTTCCGCTTGTGTCAGACCGCAAAGAACCCTGAGCAAAGTGGTTTTGCCGGTGCCGTTGGGGCCGCGCAATACTAAGCCTTCACCGGGTCGCACCCGCACAGCAACTTCGTTTAGCAGGCAGCGCTCGCCGCGAAACAACAGCAGTCCTTCTGCGCTGAGTCCACGCTGGTTATCTTCAGGCTCGTTCATAGTTTCAATTGTACAATAATATAAATATATTTAATGGCTTATAGCGTATTTATTAGGTTAAATCTAATCATATGTTAATTGCTAGCTTGCCAAAGTGCTGTCCCGTGGCAATGGACTTGATCGCGTCGATAGACTGGTCAAACGAGTACTCCCGGTCAATCACGGGATGAATATTGTGGGTACTTATAAACTCGTTCATGCGGATATGGTCTGCCCTATGGCTGACCGTCACTCCATGAATGCTGGCATTTTTCAGCACTAATGGCATCAGATTGGTATCCGCCGCCATGCCTGCTAATGCGCCAATATAGGCAATACGGCCTGAAAAGCCGACAGCCGCCATCGATTGTGCAAGTGTGCCTGCGCCAGCTGTCTCAATGACTACGTCCGCGCCACCGGTTAATCCAAATGCCAGCTCGCCCCAGTCAGCCACTTTGCTGTAGTTAATAATGTGATCGGCTCCCAGTTCTTTGGCTTTGGCCAGTTTCTCATCACTGCTGGAGGTAATGACCACAGTTGCACCCAGCGCCTTGGCGAACTGCAATGCGAACAACGATACCCCGCCTGTGCCGAGCGTTAGCACTGTGCCGCCGGGCTTTAAGTCTCCAACGGTAGTAAGCGCAGCAAATGCAGTGAGCCCAGCAGCCGGTAAACATGC
>CBDTTT010000134.1:0-5378 GCA_965363345.1 uncultured Chromatiales bacterium | reverse complement strand
TAGTGAGCCGAACTTGCCCGAGACACCAAGGCCTGCCATCTGATCAGGCAGTTCAGCCGCCGCAGCCTCTTCCGGGCCACCGAGTGCGACCAGCGCGTTGATCATGTTTTGCTTACCGGCGAGTGATGCACCACCGGCATCCGCACGGAACTCGCGACGTCGCGAAAACCACATCACTATGGTTGAGGCGAGTATCGATAGAAAAATCTGGGCAACTATGGAAGTGATGTAGTAGCCGATGCCTAAGCCGCGTTGGTTTTTAAGTATGACCCGGTCGACGAAAAAACCAACCAGGCGGGCAAGGAAAACCACGAAGGTGTTAACGACACCTTGAATTAAGGCCATCGTAATCATGTCGCCATTCGCAACATGCGAGACCTCATGTGCGAGCACGGCCTCAACTTCACCTTGCTTCATGCGTTGTAGAAGTCCGGTGCTGACGGCAACCAGTGCATTGTTTCGACTAGCACCGGTCGCGAATGCATTCGGTGCGGGTGAGTCAAAGATGCCTACTTCGGGCATGCCAATGCCGGCCCGTTCAGCTTGGGTGCGCACTGTGTTAATCAGCCAGCTTTCTGTTGAATTTGCAGGCTGCTCGATGATCCGCACCCCCATGCTGCGCTTGGCCATCCATTTGGAAATGAGCAGCGAGATGAACGAGCCTGAGAAACCGATAATCGCAGACATCACCAGCAATGCCTGCAGGTTCAGGTCAACACCGTTCTCTGCAAGGATGCCCTCGAAGCCGAGGAGGCTGAAAACCAGAGAAATGACCACCATGATGGCAACGTTGGTGGCAAGAAATAGGCCGATTCGAAACATTTGTGTATTCCTGAAGAGGGCAGTAAAGCTTAAGTGTGTCTGACCCACTTGCTGCAGGCAAGTTCTGTGATATGCCTTATATATTTGCGCCATTGCTTCGCTTTTTCAAGGGTTCTATAGCACAACAGACTATTTTGGCAAGTGAATTGGTCAGCTTTATTGACTGAAAGCATCAGTATTTTCAGAGAATGTGATGCAGTTCCTGTTCCTTTATAGAGTCTTGTTGAAGAATAAGAAAATAAATTTATATCCCTCCCCCCGCCCCCGCTCGCACAAGAGCATAGCAGCGTAAACCGGGAAACATACTAGGTGTAGACATGAGTAATCTGAATCAAATTACTAAGGCCTCGCTTAAGCTGGGCTTGGTACTTTTCGTGCTAGGAACAACACTTGTTCTTCCGGCGCAGGCAGCCTTGTTAGAAGCGACATCGACAGGATCCTGGAATAGTCCAACCCGTTTTCAAGGACGTATTGGCAACAACGCCCTCAACGGCGCATGGGAATTGCGTGTTCGCGGCAATGCCAGTAATTCAGATAACCAGCGCACCTATCAGAGCGGTGTCACCGAATCGTTCTCATTACAGCATGACTCCGCTACCGGTGATTTAACATTTGCTCTGGGTGGCGACACCTGGGTGATTGATGAAGACGAGCGGACTGCATGGAACACGTTAGGGATCGAAATTCGGGTACGCGATAATGACCCTAATCTTCGCACGCTCACTCTCGAAAACCTTGTCTATCAGTCGAACCGAATCGGTACCCAATCACTGGATAATGACACTCTGATGGTTACGAATACGGCTGGTTCAGACAAAACCGTGCGTCTCACGTTGCAAGATGATGCCGACTGGTACCTCAGTGATTTTATAGTTACCGGTGATATGACTTGGGTTTGGGCAGGTGTGACCCCAACCGGTGGCGATCTTCGCTTTCGTATCGGTGTTTCCGATCAGGTAACAGGTGTACCTATTCCTGGCGCAATGTGGTTGTTGACATCGGCACTCGGCTTCTTAGGCTGGCAGCATCGCCGTAAGGCTAGTTAATAGCTAGTACACTACCCCCATGGTTACTGTTGCTGTTTTCGGCAACCAATAAAAAACCCCGCAATAGCGGGGTTTTTTATTGGTGCTGAGCTTGCCGTTTACTGCTGGCTCATCCAGCTGTTGCGAATCTCACCGGCATACGCCGACCACACACCATCAATACTGGTGATGTATTCCAGTGCTTTTTCAAGCTTGGCAATACGATGGGGCTGACCCATTAGCCACGGGTGAATATTTAGCGCGAGAATACGGCCGCCCTGTGTGTCGGCTTCCTTACGTAGGAAGTCGGCCGCATCACAGACCTGGTCTACCCAGGAGTCTTCAGAATGCATGTTGCCGTTGATCACGAAGCGATCTTCGATTTCAGTGGTCAACGGCATAGCGGTCAGTTCACCATTGGCGGTGCGAAACTGATAGGGCATGTCATCGTTGACCCAGTCGCTGAAATACTCGATGCCATTGGCAGCCAGCAGATCAGGCGTGTCATCTGATTCGTTTTTCGCAGGTGACAACCAACCCTTTACATCCTGCCCGGTAAGTTTACGTAGGCTATCAACTGACTTGGCTATGAGTTCATTCTCTGCGTCTTTACCAAGTCCGTTCCAATGAATAGCATCCATGTGATACCCATGGCAACTGATTTCATCACCGCGCTCAACGATTTTGTTGAGGAGATACGGGTTGGTTTCAGCGAGGCGGGTGTTCATCGCAAAGGTTGGCTTAATGCCATAGCGATCAAAGGCCTTCAAAAAGCGATAGATACCGATGCGGTTGCCGTACTGACGCAGTGAGAAGTGACGCAGATCGGGGTAGGGCATAGTCATGCCACCCGGTACTTTGAACGGTTCGCCTTTCTGATTCAGTGGGAAGAACTGCAGAGGTACATTCACCCATAGAGCCAGTTTCTTGCCTTCGGGCCACTGCACCTGTTTGCGATCACTTAGCATCGACCAGTCGTAACGGTCGTGGTCCATGCCATAGGAGCGATGCGGATAGTCAAAATACGATTTGTCTAAAGGCATTATGCCGCTCCCTTTTTGCTGGCGATATCGGCATTAGCGGCATCGTAGTAATTTTCGATAAAGTACTCGGCTATTTCACGACCTGTGGTTACCCAGACGTCGTCGTGACCGGTGATGTACTCGAGCGCCTCTTCAAAAGCTTTCATCCGGTGCGGATAGCTCACCTGATAGTTGTGCGTCGGAATACACATGATCGTGCCCGACTCAGCACCTTCCTCGTACAGACGATCGAAGTTGTCTTTGATTTGTTGACCGTAGCGTTGCGGTTCAATTTTGTTAACCACATAGGCAATGGTGTCGTTCATCTCAAGTGAATACGGAATAGAAACGAACTTCTTGTTTGAGCGAGTGTTGATAGGGGTTGGCTGATCATCATGGAACAGATCACAGGTGTAGATGCCACCTTCATCCCCAAACAATTCGGTGCCGACTTCGGCAAACAAATCAATAGTATGATCTGAATGCGATAGCGCCGGAGCCAGGTAACCCGCGCACTTCTGGCCTGTATGTTTGTAGATGGTTTCCATGGAATCACGAATCATGTCGCGTTCCTGCTCTTCACTCATGCCATAGGTATAGCGTGTGTTGTAGATGCCGTGACTGAAGAATTCCCAGTTACGCTCTTTACACAGTTCAATAATCTCAGGGTGGTGATCACACAGTGCTGTAGACAAAGAAATTGAACCACGAATGCCATATTTTTCGAGCAGTTTCATCTGGCGTACGTGACCGACACGGTTGCCCCAGTCACGCACGGTATAGCCGGGCAGCGAAGGCGTAGGTGTTGGCCAGGGCGCCCGCTGGGGGTTTGCCGGCGGGTTCAGTTCGTAGAACTCAATGTTTGGTGCAACCCAGAAGGCTACTTTCGCACCATTGGGCCATTCGATTTTGGGCCGGTCTTCATACGGCCAATAGTCAAAATATCCGGGTTCTTCTTTCACCGCGATGCTCTCTCTTTATATGTGTAAGTCGTAAGGTGTCGATACAGGCGCTTATGCCTGTGCGTCGAGCCATTCAGTAACCTCAGCCAGATCAAGTACGTCGCAGTACTTCAAAGAGAGGTCAGTTAGGTTGGCATAGTGATAGCTTTCATGTTTGTCGGCAACGCACTCTACCGGCACGATAGTGCGGTAACCGCGTGACAACGAATCAACGCCGGTCGCACGAATGCAGCCAGAGGTAGAACCACCGGTCAGAATGACCGTATCAACCTGATGCCAAACCAGCAGTGACTGCAACTGTGTTTCAAAAAATGCGGAAGGCATTTTCTTCAGATAGATCACATCGTTGAGATGATCAATTTCCAAGCGACAGTCAAATTCAGAACGTTCAGAATCAAAGCCGATGTTCTGCAGGCTGTCGGGCGTGTCGGTACGAGTGCCCCAGACGCCGGCATCTTCGCTTGATTCCATATATGAAACATGTGTCCAGACCACAGGCCAACCTAACGTACGGAACTTACGTGCCAGAGTATTAATGTGTTCCATCTGGTTGGGGTCGGTTTCATATGCTGTCTTAAACAGATCGGTACGGGTGTACGCCTTCTGCGGGTCGATGTTTACGAGAACAGCCTTTTTGCCGAAACCAAAGCGCTTGCGAGCCGGGTTCGCCTGTACTTCGTAAAAGATTTCTTTTGCAGTTTTTGTTGTAGTTTCCATGATTTAAGAGCTTCTATGGTTTGTTGCGTGGAATAGTAGTCTTCTATTATGCCGTTTTTCCGGCGTCCGAAAAACAAAAAGGGCCGAACCAAATGGTCCGACCCTGTGGATAAGTGCGAATGGCACGTACTTTTGATTTATTTAATCAGCGGCATGGCATCCAGAACCCAGCTTTTTGACTCGCGTCGTGCAGGGCAGGGGATGGCAAATGCCACATCACCTTTCTGGTCCTCATAGGCTCTGCGGTCGATTTTCCAGCCTTTCTTTTCCCATTCATCCAGGAATTCGCGATAGCGAAAGACCGGCTTGTCGGCTGGAACCAGCAATTCTTTGGTGTTGCTGGAAGGTGTTCGCACAGGGTCCAGAGTCTTAAGAATCTTAATGTCTTCCTCTGCAATGGTGAGATTTATATCGATCAGGCGTTGATCATTTTCATCTTCAAGCATCCAGTTACGCATAGTAATAAGGAAGATGCGGGTGCGGTTGCCGTCAATCGGTGCTTCAAAGAGGAACTGGTGGAACTTGCGGGTTTCGCTGAACCAGATGCGGGTAATCATAGCGTTGGGACCGTAATGCTCCGAACCGGCACGAGTGGTGCCTTCGCCGGCACCCATTATCTTTTTGTCTTCATGTGCGCCTTCTGAGCCGAAGGGCTGTAAGAATGCACTGCCCCATTCAGATGTATCCTTCACATCAATGGGATGGTCCTTAATGCTCTGCGCAATTGACGGACCACCTTGTAATGGATGCACAAACTCATTGTGAGCAGGGTCCAGACCGTTTTCTATCGAACGCTCGTAGTAAGCATCAAGCTCGAACACAACAACGTC
>CBDTTT010000133.1:0-5400 GCA_965363345.1 uncultured Chromatiales bacterium | reverse complement strand
AAGTGACTACTACCGCAAAGACCATGCAAATGTGCATCGTGGTGTGCATCACCTGAGCCATCGGGCAACTGATGCCTATGAAGGTGCCAGAGAAAAAGTCCGTGCTTTCATCAATGCCGGTTCAGTGCGCGAGGTCATTTTCACCAGCGGCACCACTGAATCGATCAATCTGATAGCACACAGCTTCGGGCAGCGCTTTAAGGCGGGTGACGAAGTCATCGTCAGTCGCATGGAGCACCACTCCAATATCATCCCCTGGAAGCTATTAGCCGAGCGCATTGGTATCGTTCTTAAAGTAGCCCCCATAAATGAACGCGGTGAACTGCTGCTTGATGAACTGGCGGCTCTGTTTAGTGAGAAGACCCGGCTACTCTCTATTTCCCATGTATCAAATGCTTTAGGCACGATTAATCCCGTTGAGCAGATCGTTGCGCTGGCTAAAGAACATTCGGTGCCGGTACTGCTGGACGGCGCTCAGGCAATACCGCATACAAAAATTGATGTGCAGGCACTGGATTGTGATTTCTACGCGTTCTCCGGTCACAAAATGTGCGGGCCAACAGGCATAGGCGTGCTGTATGGACGCGAAAGCCTGCTGGAAGACATGCCACTCTTTATGGGCGGTGGCGAGATGGTCTTGGCGGTTAGCTTCGAAAAAACCATCTACAACGAGCTGCCCTATCGTTTTGAGGCTGGCACACCGCCCATAGCCCAGGCTATCGGTTTGGGTGCAGCTATCGATTACCTCGAAGCTATCGGCATGGACAATATCGCAGCCTACGAACATGAGCTGCTCTTGCAGGCAACAGATGCCCTGACAAGCATTGAAGGCTTGCGCATCATCGGCACGGCTGACAAAAAAGCCGGTGTTGTGTCGTTTGTTTTCGATGACATTCATCCTCATGATCTCGGCACAGTTTTAGATCATCAGGGCGTGGCCATCCGTACAGGGCACCACTGCGCCAATCCGGTGATGGACTTTTTTGGGGTGCCGGGAACAGCACGGGCCTCAATGGCGTTTTACAACAACGCCGAAGATATCAAACAACTTGCTGCTGCTCTAGATGTTGCGGTCGGTATGTTCCGGTGAGCGACGAACTCATGCAGATCTACCAAAAAACTGTGCTGGAGCACAGTCGCAACCCGCATCATTTTGGCTCCCTAAAACATGCGACACATACGGCGGAAGGCTTTAACCCGCTGTGCGGCGATAAGATAACGGTTTATCTGCATACCGATACTGACAAACGGATAACTGAAGTAAGTCATGAAACCAGTGGCTGTGCTATCTGCACCTCCTCTGCTTCGATGATGACCGATGCAATTGAAGGTGTCGGTGTTACACAGGCCAAAGAACTGTGCCATCAACTAAGCGATATGCTTACCAGTGATACGCCGGAGCAATCGCCCGGAATGCCACTGCAATCACTTGAGGGTGTTCGTGCTTATCCTTCGAGAGTAAAATGTGCCACCCTTCCCTGGCGTACGCTACTGGCAGCTTTGAGTGGCGAAACCAATACAACAACAGAACAAGAAGCGTAAATAATCATGATGGATCAAGATAGCGAAGCGGTAGTTCTACGGCGTAACTGTAAAGCAATTGTAATTCCTGCTGGTTTCGAAATAGAGCTGAATCAAAACGAGCTGGTCTACATCACGCAAGCAATGGGCGGTAGCTTTACCGTCTATTTCGAGGGCAGCCTCTTCCGTATTGCAGGCAAAGATGCTGATGCATTAGGCAAGGAACCGATGGCCGCCCCCGAGCTTCCCGAAGGAGCAACCAAGGAAGATTTTGAAAAGTTGGTATGGGATCAAATCCGAACCTGCTACGATCCGGAAATTCCCATCAATATTGTCGATCTGGGCCTCATCTATGGCATAGAGGTTGACGATACCGAACCGAAAGAACTCAAGCTAACCGTCAATATGACGCTTACCTCAGCCGGCTGTGGCATGGGCGAGATATTGGTCGAAGACGTACACGATAAAGTCTCAATCATCCCGACCGTTAGCGAGGTAGTCGTTGACCTGGTGTTCGACCCGCCATGGAGTCAGGACATGATGAGTGAAGCAGCAATGCTGGAAGCGGGCTTACTCTAATAGCGGCAACTCGAATATGAGCAAACGTCTAACGCTGTTGCGGCATGCAAAATCAGGCTGGGGCGAAACAAGTGAAGCCGATCATGAGCGCGTACTTAGCGATAAAGGTGAGCATCATGCTCTGAGGCTTGGCAGGTTGTTACAAGAGCAGCAACTACAACCCGATAGGATCGTATCCAGCAGTGCAGCAAGGGCTGTACAGACAGCAAATCTAATTTGCAGGGCAATGCCAGCTGCTGACATCAATACCGACAGCAAGCTGTACCTTGCATCACCTGAAGCGTTGTTGGATTTAGCGGCAGCCGAATACGATGGCAACAATCATCTCATGCTGATTGCACACAACCCCGGCATGACAGAGCTCGTGAACCGACTCAGCAACGTAGCGCTCGATAACCTTCCGACCTGCGGCATCTTCTGCATCGACCTGAATATTGAATCGTGGAGCGAACTTCTCGAGCCACTCAATCAATCAGGCACAGTCTTCTGGTATCACTACCCCGCACTTACCACCTAGTAATTAAGGTAGAACGCAGTCGCAGTTCATGTAGATGCCACGTGGATCATTCCACAACATCACACGATTAATCTCACGCTCAAGCACCAGTACAGCCTCATCCAAAACCGAGGCTTGGGGCGAACTAATATTGAGTGCATTTGATATCGAGGCCATACCGCCAGCCAGCTGCAATACAAATCCCTCTGCAAGCGTAAGCTCCATATCGAGATAACGCACGCCGTAGGATGCTGTTTCCATACCAGCCAATGCTGCGGCTGATGCAATCGCATCATCCAACGTTCCGATCTTGTCGACTAAGCCCAGATCGAGCGCATCGCTGCCAATCCAGACACGCCCGCGAGCAATGCTATCGGCACGCTCAAAGGTCATGCCGCGGGAATCAGCGACCTTACTCACAAAGATATCGTAGGCAGAAGCAACACTCAGCGTTAACAGTTCTTTCGCATCAGGACCGAGCTCACGCATGGGGTCAAACTGCCCCGCCAATGCGGTAGTGCCAAAGCCGTCGATATTGACGCCCAGCCTTGCCAGGGTGCGCTGGAAGGTAGGCACAACTGCACCCACTCCAATTGAACCGGTAATGGTCGTATCCGATGCATAGATTTCATCCGCCAACATTGCGATGTAATAACCACCCGAGGCGGCCACACCACTCATTGAAACCACAAAAGGTTTACCGGATGCTTTTAGGTATTCGATCTGGTCGAACACTACCTCGGAAGCAAACATGCTGCCGCCCGGGCTATCAACCTGCAGCACAACAGCCGCAATACTGTCGTCCATGGTTGCTTCGCGAACCAGGCTTGCCAACGTCTCGCCACCGACGGTTCCCGGAGGAGCCATGCCATCAACAATAGTGCCTGAGGCAACCAGCACAGCGACGTTAGCTTCGTACTCTTCGCCATTACCCGGCCGACCCACTGCACTGAGGTAATCGAGATAATGAGTTCCCGCGTAGTAACCGACCACGTCGTCGCTCTCACCAACTATCTCAGTCATGTAATCTTCGAATTCCTGATGTGTCATCAGGCCATCAATAAGGCCGGCATCATAAGCCAGCACCGCAGTATCGCCATTTGCCGCTCGCAGCAGATCACCGAGACTGTTGGCGTATACGTCTAGAGTGCCGGGTTCCAGCTGACGTGCTGATTCGACATCGGCACGATACGCAACCCAAAGCGCTTCCAACCACTGGTTAGCTGCACGTTTGTCGGCTTCAGACATGGTATTACGCAAATACGGCTCTACAAATGACTTGTACTCACCAACCCGAAACACATTAACGTCGACCGACAGATTCTCAATCGCATCCTTCAAAAAGGCTCGGTAATACCCGTAACCCTCAAGAAAAATAGCACCTAGGTCATGCATGTAAATTTCGTCAGCGCGGGCAGCAAGATAGTACTGTGCCTGCGTGAACCCATCACCGGAAACGATTACAGGCTTGCCGGATGCTTTGAACTCGTCTATCGCATCACCGACACGCTGCATCTGCGCCAAACTGCCACCACCGAAAGCACCAAGATCAAGCACGAGACTCTTCACACGGTCATCCTGTGACGCCATGCGCAAGCTATCAACAACGTTCTTTACAAGCGTCTGGGTTTGATCCTGCCCCCCATAAGCAGCGAAGGCACGCTCAAATGCATCGCCCTCGAGCTGATCGGTTAACCGGCCAGCCGGTGCCAAAACCAATGCAGTAGATTCTGGCACAACAACCTGCTTACCGCTAAGTGCGACTCCATAGATCACAATAATCAACAACAGTAGCGCGGCCTGCAGAAACTTGACGAGAAAGCCGAAGATTTTGCCAATAGTCGAAAAGAACTTTTTCATAAATGCCTCTGAGCTTCTGTAGAGACTAAGACAATGCTTAGTCGGAATCACTATCATAGCTAATACGGTAAACCAGACCTTGCTGATCATCACTCATTAGCAATGATCCATCCGGCGCCACCAACAGATCAACCGGGCGGCCATTAACTGTATCGTTGTCGAGCCAGCCTTCTGCGAACGGCTCATAACTTACCGCTTTATTGCCTTCCAATCGCACTAAACTAATACGGTAGCCGGCTTTTTGACTGCGGTTCCACGAGCCATGTTCCGCAATAAATATCTGATTACGATACTCCTCCGGAAACATCTCGCCGGTATAAAACTTAAGCCCCAAAGCAGCAACGTGTGCGCCTAATTGCTGCACCGGCGGAACGGCATCGGCACAACTGCCTAACGCCGCTAACTTAGGATCGGGCTCAACAAACTCACCCCCATGGCAAAACGGAAACCCGAAGTGAGAACCTTCAACAGCCAAGCGATTGAGTTCATCGGGAGGAATATCATCACCCATGACGTCACGACCATTGTCGGTAAACCAGAGCTCTTCGGTTTCAGGATGCCACGCCATGCCAACCGTATTCCGGATACCTCGAGCAATGACCTCGGCACCACTGCCGTCAGGGTTGTAACGAGTTATTGTGCCAAACTCAGGTGCATCGCAGACGTTGCATGGCGAGCCCTGTGGCAGATACAACATGCCGTCAGGACCAAATTCGATGTGTTTCCAGCCATGCAGCATTTTCTTAGACAAGTTGGGAATGATGACATCCGGCACACCGGGGTTATCAAGCTTGTCATCGATATCACTGTATCGGAGCACCTCCAATAACCCGGAGACATACAAATCGCCGTCATGAAAAGCAACACCATTGGGCATCTTTATTTTTTCTGCCAAGGTATACATCTTGCGGTCATCATCAAACACATTGCTAACGGCATAGACC
>CBDTTT010000132.1:0-5405 GCA_965363345.1 uncultured Chromatiales bacterium | reverse complement strand
TCTTCACCACCACGACCGGGTGTTACACCAGCAACAATCTGAGTGCCATATTCCATGCATTGTTCCGCATGAAAAGAACCCTGTTTGCCTGTTAGGCCTTGAACAAGGATCTTGCTGTCTTTGTTTACGAGAATACTCATTACTATATATCCTTAAATTCAGGCGACCGAGGCCACAACTTTCTGGGCTGCATCGGTGAGGTCATCGGCGGCAGTAATTGCCAGACCGCTTTCAGCCAGCATCTGCCGGCCCTTCTCAACATTGGTTCCTTCAAGGCGAACCACGACAGGCACACTCACATGCACGTCTTTCACCGCCTGAATGATGCCTTCTGCAATCACGTCACAGCGCACGATACCGCCGAAGATATTAACCAGAATTGCTTCTACCGCAGTGTTACTCAGAATCAGCTTGAATGCCGCAGTAACACGCTCGGGTGTTGCGCCACCGCCAACATCAAGGAAGTTTGCAGGGTTGCCGCCATGGAGCTTGATTAGATCCATAGTCGCCATAGCCAAACCGGCGCCATTCACCATGCACGCGATGTTGCCATCAAGTGATACATAGTTGAGGTCGTGCTCACTGGCAGCCAGCTCGCGCTCGTCTTCCTGAGTAGTGTCACGCATAGCGACCAAATCAGGATGGCGGAACAATGAATTGTCTTCGATGCCAACCTTGGCATCGAGAGCCAACAGGTCGCCTTCGCTATTCACGATGAGGGGATTGATCTCAACCATTTCCAGATCACATTCCCAGAACATGCGATACAAGTTTGCCGCAATACCCGTGAACTGCTTCATCTGGGCTTTATTCAAACCAAGTCCGTAACCGAGCTTACGTGCCTGCCAGGGCTGGAAGCCCGCTGCAGTATTTACACTCAAGGTCACAATCTTTTCAGGCGTCTCTTCGGCAACTTCTTCGATGTCCATGCCACCCGCTTCTGAAACCATAAAGCCGACTTCTTCAGCAGCACGATCAACAACCATGCTCAAATAAAGTTCGCTTTCGATGTTGCTGCCAGCTTCGACAAAGACGAGATTGATAGGTAAGCCTGCGGCGTCGGTTTGCTTAGTAATCAAGCGACCGCCAAGGAGCTCTTTAGCCGCGGCTTCGACTTCGTCTAGGTTGCGGGCCAGCTTTACGCCGCCTACTTTACCGCGGCCACCGGCGTGGACCTGGGCTTTAACAACCCAGAGTTCGCCACCGAGGCTAATAGCCGCTTCGCGAGCGGCTTCCGGTGTGTCGGCAATTTCGCCGGCCGAGACCGGGATGTCAAAGCGCGCAAATAGCTGCTTAGCCTGATATTCATGCAGGTTCATAGCTTGTGTACTTCCTGTAAGGATGGTTGCATTGGCTTGTGCAAGCCGGAGCAAAAGTCTGATTTATACGTATTAGGCGCGTATTGTGGGCGAAACCTGAGCGGAGTTAAACCGTTTGACGCCAAATGGCGCACAGTTTTTGCAGGCTGAGTTGCTACAATATCCCCGCACTAGCCTGAATCGGGACGGAAACTGGTACATGACAAGCATGGACAAGGGATTGGGGACATCTGCCACGGCAGGTAACGCCAGCCGGATTTCAGCCAGAGCGGAGTTTGGTTTGCGGGTTTTGCGCTTGGTTGGCGGCTTAAGACTGCTGG
The DNA here is from genome assembly GCA_965363345.1 of uncultured Chromatiales bacterium. Classification (GTDB taxonomy): domain Bacteria; phylum Pseudomonadota; class Gammaproteobacteria; order Steroidobacterales; genus JABIQA01. Next base: position 3,766 of record CBDTTT010000132.1, on the reverse strand, counting down.
TTGCCGCAATCCTGCTAGCTATTGGCCTCCTAGAGCTGACACCCTCAATACTCGGCTTCCGCTACCCCGAACTTTACCAAGTATCGACACTTATATACCTGCTGATCTCTGCCGGGCTCGCAATCATCATTTTTCGGATGCCCGACAAAGCCGAAGCTGCGGCAATCGGACAACTCGCCGTCGATATTGTCGCCATAACCATCATCGTCCATGCCAGTGGTGGCGTGCGCAGCGGTATAGAAGGCTTGCTGGCTATCTTTGTTGCAACTGCCGGCATCAGCCTGCCACGACGGTTTGCGTACCTTGGTGCCTCCGCCGCTGCCATTGCGATATTAGGAGAGCAGACGCTCTCCTATACACAAGGCATCACTGACATAGGGGATTTTGTGCAGGTAGGGCTGTTGGGCACGATCATGCTGATCATTGCTTTCGGCACCCAGCCACTCTTAAGGCGCATCGAAGAATCAGAAGCACTGGCCCTGCAACGCGGTATTGATCTCGCTAACCTTGCCCAACTAAACGACTACATTATTCAAAACCTACGCGAAAGCATTCTTGTTGTGGATGACAAGTCACGCATCCGTCTGCTCAACCAATCAGCTGCCGAACTTTTGGGCACTACCCGCGAAGGTACCGGAGATGCACTTGAGACCGTGGCACCTCAGTTGTACGCATTACTCAATAACTGGCGCACACAGGAATCTGCCGACGGACAGACGCCACGGTTTGTTGCCAGTGATGGCGCCACTACGATCAACACCTATATCGCGCCTTTAGGCCCGGATACCGATGGCCCTGCACTACTCTTTCTTGAGGATGCCAGCATCCTGGAGGACAAAGTCCAGCAGTCGAAACTCGCGGCATTGGGTCGACTCAGCGCCGGCATTGCCCATGAAATCCGGAATCCGCTTGGTGCACTAAGTCATGCAGGGCAGCTGCTCGCCGAATCCCCGTCTATCGGTGAAGAAGAGCAACGCTTTCTCGATATTATTCAGAAGAATTCGAAACGGGTTAGCAGCATTGTCGACAATGTCTTAAAGCTGTCGCGTAAAGAGGCTGCACATCCGGAGCAAATATCATTAAATAGGTGGTGTAAAGAATTCGTCACAGAGTTTGTCAGCACACTGGAGCTGAATGAAGGTGAGCTATCTCTGCACACGGAAGATGATGACGTGCTCGTCCGTATGGACCCGGGTCACTTGCATCAGGTCGCCTGGAATCTTTGTGAAAATGCAACCAAGTACGCTAGCAAAACAGCTGGTGGCATCGCCGTAGAAATGCATATTGGCAGGCGCCCGAACAATCGCCGGCCGTTTCTCAACGTTGTTGATCAGGGTGGTGGTATTCCGGAGCTCCTGCAGGAAAACCTGTTTGAGCCGTTTGCGACCGGCCCCGATGGCGGCACCGGCTTAGGCTTATATATATGCAGAGAGCTTTGCGAACAGAATAAAGCTACATTACGCTACCTGCCTAGCGAGAACGGCGGCAGTATCTTTCAGGTTATTTTTGCAGACCCCAGTCGCTGGGAAGTCTGAACCCGGGAACCAACACTATGGATCAACCTCTGGCACTAGTAATTGATGACGAGCCGGATATCTGCGAGCTACTGGCCATTACGCTGGAGCGCATGAACATTGCCACCGATACCTGTGGCGATCTCGCGACCGCAAAACAGGCCCTGCAGACGAAGCGTTATCAATTGTGTCTGACAGACATGCGCTTGCCCGATGGTGACGGCCTTGACCTGGTCGAGTGGATGCAGCAAGAATCTCTGGCAATACCTGTTGCCGTTATCACCGCTCATGGCAATGTCGAAACGGCCGTGCGTGCACTCAAGTTGGGTGCCTTCGATTTCATTTCAAAGCCGGTCGATTTAAAAGCTCTGCGTAAACTCATTATTAGTGCGCTCAAACTGGGCATTGCAGGTGAAGGCGAGGCGCGCCTGCTAGGTGAATCAGAAGCAATTAACTCCGCAAGAAAAATGATCGCCAAAGTGGCACGCAGTCAGGCACCTGTGCATATCAGCGGCGAGTCGGGCACCGGGAAAGAACTGGTCGCACGCATGATTCATGAGCAGGGTTCACGCGCTGCTGCTGCTTTTGTGCCGGTTAACTGCGGCGCAATTCCTACCGAACTGGTAGAAAGTGAATTCTTTGGTCATAAGAAAGGCGCATTCACCGGAGCGGTCAGTGATAAAGCGGGGCTGTTTCAGACGGCCGAAGGCGGCACATTGTTTTTGGATGAAATTGCAGACCTGCCACTCGCTATGCAGGTCAAGTTGCTACGTGTCATTCAGGAGAAGTCGGTCCGCCCCGTAGGTGGCACGGCTGAGATCGACGTTGATGTCCGCATTCTAAGCGCCACACATAAAAATCTGTCACAAATGGTTAAACACGGACAGTTCCGTGAAGATCTCTATTATCGCATCAACGTTATTGAATTAAATGTGCCTCCATTGCGAGACCGCGGCAACGATATCGTTCTGCTCAGCAATAGTATTCTCGATAAGCTAGCTAACCAAATGGACATCGATAATTTGGTACTTACAGAACCTGGTAAGAAAAAGCTCATGGGCTACAGTTTTCCCGGTAACGTGCGTGAACTCGAAAACATGCTCGAACGTGCAGCGACGCTATGCGACGACGCCAGCATTACCGCAGATGACATACATATTAAAGGTGGCGACACTAAAGGTTCAGACAACTCCACAGAAGCTGTACTAGGTGACAAGCTCGAATCAGTAGAACGCGATGCGATCATCAAAGCATTGGAAAAGTGCAGACACAACAAGACTGCTGCCGCGAAAGAGCTTGGCCTCACCTTAAGAGCACTCCGCTACCGCATCCAGAAGCTCAATATTCAGTAGCTCGAACAACCAAGGCTGCGTGTCACGCGACATAATCCCCAATAACAGCAACTCATGTGACAAAAATTGTCACAATGTGACGCTACAGGGTCCAAAAGCCCGAAAAACATAGCCTCGAAACATCTCAGGCAACATCAGAAAACCCTCGAAAAAACTTTTTACGCACATAAAAACAATGAGTTAGAGGGTTTCGAAAAAAGTTGGCACAGGACTTGCAACATTATTCCTGCAGACCCGTGAGTCGCTAATTTTTTATTCTATATTTTTATTATTGTTGTTCTGGAGAACATTCATGAAGTCAATTCAAAAAGGTTTTACCCTTATCGAACTGATGATCGTAGTTGCCATTATCGGTATTCTTGCGGCCATCGCTATTCCTGCTTATCAGGATTACACCATCCGTGCTCAGGTTACTGAAGGTCTTTCACTGGCTTCTGCTGCTAAAACAGCTGTCGGCGAATACTTCATGAACAAGGGCGAAGCACCAACAACTCGCACAATCGCCGGCATGTCAGCTGCTGCTATAGACACCAGCGGTCAGTATGTTGTTTCTGTTGAAGTTACCAATGGTGTTATCGACATCACTTATGGCAACGAAGCTAATGCTGAATTGCAGAAAGCCGGTGCAAACATCATCTCTTTGGTTCCTTATGAGTCAACTGATCTGAGTGTTGTTTGGTATTGCGCAGGTTCAGATGCAAACGCTCCTGCAACTCATAATCCAATGGGTACTTCAGGTGGCGGTGTTGCTGCCGGTGCTGATGCTACAACTGTACTTACTAAGTACTTGCCTTCAGCTTGCCGCGTTTAATGCGAATTGCTTAAGGTCACGAATTAACATGAGTTAGTTCACAGAGGGGGGGGGCTTTTTAATCTCCCCCTTTTTTTTAAACGGCCCGG
>CBDTTT010000131.1:0-5406 GCA_965363345.1 uncultured Chromatiales bacterium | reverse complement strand
ATCCTTGTTCAAGGCCTAACCGGCAAACAGGGTTCTTTTCATGCGGAACAATGCATGGAATATGGCACGCAGATTGTTGCTGGTGTAACACCCGGTCGTGGTGGTGAAGAGCACTTAGGTGTTCCCGTATTTAACACCGCGCATGACGCAGTTGCCGCAACCGGTGCAAACGTCAGCATGATTTATGTTCCTGCTCCGTTTGCTGCTGATGCAATTTTAGAAGCTGCAGACGCCGGTGTTGAACTGGTTATCTGCATCACCGAGGGCATTCCCGTTCTCGATATGGTTAAAGTTAAAAAGGCTCTGGCCGATTACGACTGTAACCTTGTTGGTCCTAACTGCCCGGGTGTTATCACTCCGGGTGAATGTAAGATAGGCATCATGCCTGGCTTCATTCATCAGCCGGGCAAAATCGGTATCATTTCGCGTTCCGGTACTTTGACTTATGAAGCGGTTTATCAGACCACCAAAAATGGTTTGGGTCAGACCAGCTGTGTTGGCATCGGTGGTGATCCGGTTCGTGGCATGAACTTTATCGACTGTCTTGAGCTGTTCGAAAAAGATCCGGCAACCGAAGGTATCATTATGGTCGGTGAGATCGGCGGTACTGATGAAGAGGCGGCTGCCCGCTACATTAAAGATCATGTAACCAAGCCTGTTGTTGGTTATATTGCAGGTGTAACTGCACCTCCGGGTAAACGCATGGGCCATGCCGGTGCGATTGTTTCCGGTGGTGAAGGCACAGCTGCTGCGAAATATGCAGCTCTTGATGCTGCCGGTGTGCGAACTGTGCAGTCACCTGCTGAGCTCGGTAGTGCAATGCTTGAGCTGCTCGGCGGCTGATTGCTGACTCCGTAAGGAGTGTGATTTATGCCCAAACTAAAAATAGCGCTGGCACAGTTAAATACCTTGGTTGGTGATGTGCCGGGCAATGCCCGGCAGATAGCTGCAGCTATAGAAACAGCGCGCGATACCCATGGTGCCGACCTGATCGTATTTCAGGAACTGGCACTGTGTGGTTATCCCCCCGAAGACTTGCTCCTGCATCAGGGGCTGAGTTATCAGATAGACGACGCCTTCAATCTTATTTGCGAATCTGCTACCGGCATTACGGCGTTGGTCGGCTACCCCGAGTATGCCGAAGCTGGTTTGTACAATTCGGCCGCTGTGTTATCGGATGGGAAACTGCAGGCAACCTACCGCAAATGGTTATTGCCCAACTACAGCGTGTTTGATGAACAGCGCTATTTTAAATCCGGTGATGAACCCTTAGTGATTGATGTTAACGGCACCGCCGTTGGCGTGCTCGTGTGTGAAGATGTTTGGGAATCTGGTGCAGCTGCAGCAAGTGTGGCGGCGGGCGCAGAAGTTTGCGCTGTGCTTAATGGTTCTCCTTATGAAGGTCATAAACAGGCCCGGCGTGAATCTGTATTGGCCGAGCGGGCAAAAGAGTTCTCGGTGCCATTTGTGTATCAGAACATTGTCGGCGGTCAGGATGAGCTGGTATTTGATGGTGGCTCTTTCGCAGTAAATAGTGATGGCTCTGTTGGTATGCGAGCCCCTTCGTTTGATGCCGGTATTTATTGCCTCGATCTCGATGTTTCGGCCCAGCCTCAGGTTTCCAATGCTGAACTGGCACCGATTGAGAGCCACGAGGCACGTGTCTACTCGGCCATTGTTATGGGCGTCCGTGATTACATTCGAAAAAATGGTTTCGATGGCATTGTGCTGGGGCTTTCGGGTGGTATTGATTCTGCCTTGTGTCTCGCGATAGCGGTCGATGCGCTAGGCGCAGAGGCGGTGCAGGTGGTGATGATGCCGTATCGTTATACCTCGGATATGAGTGTGCATGATGCTCGTGAACAGGCAGAAACACTGGGTGTCGAATACCTCGAGATTCCGATCGAACCGATGGTGACTGCTGCGAGTGGGCAGTTGGCAGAGGTATTTGCAGGTTTAGATGAAGATGCGACTGAGGAAAATATTCAGGCGCGTAGTCGAGGTGTTTTGCTGATGGCTATCTCGAATAAGACCGGCCGCATGGTGCTCACCACGGGTAACAAGAGTGAGATGGCTGTTGGTTATGCCACTTTATATGGTGACATGGCTGGTGGTTTTGCACCGATTAAAGATTGCACCAAAACGTTGGTGTATAAATTGGCCCATTACCGCAATACGATTTCACCAGTGATTCCAGAAAGGGTCATTACCCGCGAGCCTAGTGCTGAGTTACGCCCCGATCAGAAAGACAGCGATTCATTGCCAGACTACGCAACGCTCGATGCGATCTTAGATGCGCTGATGATTGAAGACTGCTCAGTAGATGAAATCGCAGCACGTGGTTTCGACCGCGAAACCGTTGGTGAGATTCTCGCAATGGTGCGTCGTAACGAATACAAGCGTCGCCAATCACCGCCCGGCGTCCGCATTAGTGGCAGAGCATTCGGCCGCGACTGGCGCTACCCTATTACCTCAGGTTATGGTCGCAAGCACTAGTAAATAGGCTCTGGTAAAAAATCACCAGAAAATAAAAGGACTAGTAAAAAAGGGGCCGCAAGGCCCCTTTTTGATTTCTCATCCGAACTAAAAATGCAGCAGGCTTGCTGAGCCAGAAGCTGTCGAAGCAAGTCCAGCAACTATTTCCAGAACTTGTACCAGGGCTCTTTGTATTCTGCGAGCTGCGCTTCAGTGTAGTTTGCACGGAGGATGGTTTCGGCATCGGCAGCCAGATCCAACATGCCAAGTTTGCGGTAAGAGCGCACCATAATGACCAGTGACTCTTCCAAATGCGGTGCGCCGTCATACTTCAGAAGTGCGATATTGGCACGTTTTTCTGCAGCTGCATAAGCACCGCGGTTGTAGTAATAGCGAGCGATATGGTTTTCGTGTTCTGCTAAACGATTGCGCAGGAAGACCATGCGTTGTCGCGCGTCGGGAGCATAAATACTGTCGGGGAAACGACGCACCAGCTGTCTGAATGCAGAGAATGATGCTTGAGCATCTACGGGCGGCCGCTTACTTATATCTATTTTAAACCACCTATGCGAAAAGCTTTGCTCGCCGCTGAACTGTGCGAGTCCGCGCATATAAAGAGCGTAGTCCATACGTGGGTGAGTCGGGTTCTCGCGTTCGAACTGCTCAGTCGCTTCAATTGATGCTTCACTCATGCCGTTTGAATAGTAGGCGTAGATGAGGTTGAGTTGTGCCTGCTTGGTTTCGTTGGAAAACGGAAAGCGTGCCTCGAGCGTTTCGTAGGTTTGAATGGCTGGAGTCCAGTTGCCTGAAGCCATAGACTTGTCGCCGCGCTTCATCAATTCGCCCGCAGCCGAACTCATGTCACGATTGTCTTTGTTGCCGCGACTGCAACCGCTAATGGCGATGCTGGTTGCGAGTATGAGCAAAAGGGGTAAAACGAAACGCTGCATTCTTCTATCCGATATCTATCTGCAAGCCAAACCTGGAGAGAGCTTGCATGGGTTTATTAGGTTTTTGAGCGCACGTGCCAGTATCGGCCGAAAACGTACATACTCATTGCTGCGCAACGAGATGCGCTAAGATTATCAGTATACCGTAAACTGTTGCCCGTCTAAGTACCCCTGCCATCTATTTGTTGGCCGTTTTTCGATTAGGAATCGAGATCATGAGTGAAACCCGCCGTACCGCCGAAATTTCTGAAGAGCTTGATGGTGCTCGCTTTGATCGTGCCCTGGCGCAATTGTTTCCTGAGTTCTCCCGGTCTCGACTCAAGAGTTGGGTGCTCGATGGCCGGGCCACCCTTGATGGGGCAAAGGTTCAGCCACGCCAGAAGACCAAGCTAGGGCAGCTAGTCGAATTGGATGCTGAGGCTGAAGAAGTGATCACTGCGTTGCCTGAGCCGATGGAACTGGATTTTGCTTACGAAGATGAGCATCTATTGGTATTGAATAAGCCTGCGGGTTTAGTGGTGCATCCGGGGGCGGGCAACCCTACCGGCACCCTGGTCAACGGCTTGTTAGCATACGATCCATCGCTTGCGGTTCTGCCACGAGCGGGTCTTATTCATCGCTTAGATAAAGACACTAGCGGGCTGTTGATGATTGCCCGGACGCTAGTGGCACATACACAGCTCGTACGGGCACTCGAGGCTCGTGAAATTTCACGTGAGTATCGTGCGGTATGTTTGGGCCGTTTGACAGCTGGTGGCATGGTCGATGCGCCGATTGGTCGTCACCCGACTCAGCGGACCAAAATGGCCGTAAATCGTATGGGCAAGGCAGCCGTAACCCACTACCGTGTGTTGGCCCGCTTTGAAAAATTTACCTTTATTGCCTGTCGTCTTGAGACAGGTCGAACACATCAGATCCGCGTACATATGGCACATGTGAAGCACCCTCTGGCCGGTGACCCGGTTTACAGTGGCCGTCTGGCAACACCTGCCGGTGCTAGCGAGGAGCTGCAGGAAATGTTGCGCAGCTTTAAGCGTCAGGCATTGCATGCGAGCCGTCTTGGGCTCGATCATCCGATTAGCGGTGAGAGGATTGAGCTGCAATCTGACTTGCCCGATGACCTTGTGAAACTTCTCGGGCTACTGTCGGACGGCAAGTATGCTGCTGCTGACCTAAACGAGATGGCTTGGCCAGAGGTCGCAGAAAGCCAATGATGGCCATCCACTTCTAAATATCCCCGAACCCAGACCCCGAACTCAAATGAGTAATGCCGTCGAACTTATTCGTCCTGATTGGCCAGCACCCGCAACGGTTAGAGCATGTGCGAGCACGCGCTCTGGTGGGGTGAGTCAACAGGCATGGCAGGGTTTGAACCTTGGATTGCATGTTGATGATGATCCCGAATCTGTGGAACAAAACCGTCGTCTACTGATGTCTGCGGCAGAGCTTCCCGCCAAACCGTTATGGCTGAATCAGGTTCATGGGGCTGCGGTGGCTGAGTTTCCTCCCGAAGTGCTATTGCCGGATGCGGATGCATCGGTTGCTGTATTGCCTGGCCAGGTTTGTGCCGTGATGACGGCAGATTGTTTGCCGGTTTTGTTATGCAATACGACAGGAACCAAGGTTGCAGCAGTGCATGCCGGTTGGCGCGGATTGGAAGCGGGCGTGTTGGAGCAAGCGCTTAAATGCTTTGCAGATGACGAGGTGCTCGCATGGCTAGGGCCGGCAATATCCGCCGCTAGCTATGAAGTCGACGATTCTGTGCGAGACCAGTTTCTTACATCACGTAATCCGGCAGAGCAAAACGACCCAAATTTTGCGGCGGCATTCGAGGCCAGTCGACCGGGTCATTGGTATTTTGATCTATATAAAGCAGCGCGGATTATTCTCGCGGCCAATGGTGTTGCTGGTGTATATGGCGGCGATTTTTGCACTTTTAAAGACACGCAATTTTACTCTTACCGGCGTGATGGCGTGACGG
>CBDTTT010000130.1:0-5437 GCA_965363345.1 uncultured Chromatiales bacterium | reverse complement strand
CATCTACCGACGAGTTGATCACCAAAGACAGCGTCAGACAATTGCTGCGCGCGATGAGAAACAAAAAAGCGGTTTGGTATGCGCCGGATCAGGCCTATACCGGCAAGAATGCTGTCCTAGTTGATTTTTGTGGTGTACCAGCCATGTGTAATCCGGCTACCACACAACTACTAAAAACGGGCGGTGCCTCACTATTACCATTCCTGCCATCACGCCTAGCAGACGACAGCGGCTACAAAGTTGAATTTCTCCCGGTGATCGATAGCATCCCCTCTGACGACCCCGCAGCAGATACCGCACAAATCAACGCAGTATTTGAACGTCATATCAGAGAATTTCCAGAGCAATACTACTGGGTACATCGCCGCTTTAAAGGGCGCCCATCAAACTTAGGCGACGCCTACGCAAAAACCAAAGCAGACTGACTACTTGTCAATTACCCGCTGATAGCCTGCAAGCAGCTCGTCCCAATACACCTGATTAAACTCAATACCATCGTCCTCACTAATCTTCGTGAAGGAACGCTTCAGGCGCGCAAGATTGCTCTCTTGCCAACCACCCGGCCCCGCCATGCGGCGTCCACGGTCAAAATCAAGCAAATAGATCTTTCCGGTACTGCTGATTTGTAAATTATGTGCCGTAAGATCTGCATGATATATAGACGCGGCATGAAATTGCCCTACGCACTCTCCCACATGTGACCAAACCGATGCTTCAAGAGGGCCTTCACACAACCGATTCGATAGCGGCTTAACATCCGGCAACATGCGGGTGATCAAGTCAGCCGTATAATAGATCCCGCGCCGCACATAGCGGGCTGCAACCGGCTGGGGCGAGGGCAAGGCAAGTCGATACATGCAGTCGAGTAATTCGTACTCACGCAAGGGGCGGGTTTTTTGGGAACCGAAATATAGAAATTCATCTTTCAGGAAGTTACCGATCTTGCCGCCACGGTGATAATGTCGCAAAACCCAGGGGTCGCCTTCATGCTCAATAAACAGGGTTGCACCGCGACCACCAGAGTAACCGGGCGCTTCGGCGGCACCTGGCCAGCTAGCATAATCAAATAAATGCTCCGACATTTGTTCGACGACGGCGTCATCGTATACGATCATGCTATTACCAATCATTTCAAACTGTCTGGACAATCGTGGCACCTATAAGCAATAAAAATTCGGACGACTCAGCTCCTGCAAGCATCTGCGTTATCAGATTGTCTGCAATCGGCGACTGTTGTCACACCCTGCCCGTTCTTCGCACAATTCAAAATCGTTGGCCAGATGCAAAAATCACCTGGATCATCGGCAAAACTGAATACGCACTGATGAAAGGACTGGACGGGTTTGAGTTTATCACCTTCGACAAGTCTGGCGGGCTAAATGCCTACCGCGAGGTGCGTAAGAAGCTGAATGGGCGCAAGTTCGACCTGTTATTGCATATGCATCCGAATATGCGGGCCAACCTAATTAGCCTGATGATTAAAGCCCGAAGAAAAATTGGCTACGACAAAGCCCGTGCAAAGGACTACCAATGGCTTTTCACTAAAGAGCGTATTGCTGAAAAGTCTAATCAGCACGTCATGGATCAATTGTTTGGCTTTAGCGAAGCACTCGGTATCGAAGAGCGCACATTACGCTGGGGCATTACCTACGATGCCGCAGCGAAGGCAAAAGCAGCTGAGTTCTGCAGTGGCTCACAACCCGTTGTGGTTTTAAGTCCATGCGCAAACCCACGCTTTCGAAACTTCAGAAACTGGCGGCCCGAGTTGTATGCCAGTGTCGTTGACTACCTGCATGAGCACTATGGTGCCAAGGTACTTATCACCGGTGGGCCTTCTGATACAGAGCTGGAATTCGGACGGATAATCGATGCGACGAGTAAACACAAACCACTAAACCTCGTAGGCAAAACCAGCCTGAAAGAGCTGATAGCCGTAATCGATAGCTGCGACATGGTTATTTGCCCGGATTCAGGACCTGCGCACATGGCTACCGCGATGGGCACACCGGCCATTGGCATCTTTGCAAGCACCAATCCGGATCGGGCCGGCTCATACAACAGTCGTGAGTGGGAGGTAAACCGCTATGGAGAAGCCACACAGAAGTTTCTGGATAAGAATGTCGATGAACTGCCATGGGGGCAGCGTGTCCGGACACCCGATGCTATGAACCTAATAACCCCTCAGGATGTCTGCGATGCTTGCGACCGTTTGTTAACGCAACTCGGCTTCGAAAAACACACATAGCAACTAGTTGCGGGTAGACTTAGATTAACCTGATGAAAACGAACGGCAACAACTTAGCTTACTGAGAATCTCATGCTAGATACGTTTACCACTGAACGACTCGATCAATGCGTTAACGGAGAAGTTGGTGACTCTCTGGAAAACGGCAACATCCCGTTTTTTCCCGAGTCGCCCGTAGAGCTGCCTTCAGATGATGATCTCGCTTTCTTGCGTGAGGAATTACCCAAGCAACTAAAATCCAAAAACGTCAGCTACCACCCTGAAACCGGATCGATTCGCGGCTTAGAGAAAGGCACTGCGATCTATCAAAAGGCCAGTGATGTACTGACCACTCACAGCAACCGGGTTAGTGAGTTTTATCAGGACAGCATGCCGGAGTTATTCCGCAATGCTCTTATTGGAACCAGCAGCTTCCGACCGGTTCAGGAGCAAGGCCGCGATCTTAAAGCACACGCCAGTAACGAATTGATTCACTTTGATGCGGGTGCGTACGGCCCTACAAATGGCGCACGCATCCTGCGGTTCTTTGTAAACCTAAATCCGGTGGAAGATAGGGTTTGGGCGACCCGGGGGGATTTTCCAACTCTGTTCGAAGAATATGCCGAAGAGGCCGGACTGCTCGAAAAAATCCGCAAAAACCAATTGGATAAAACTGCGCTTGATAACCTGCGCACGGGCGCCCTCAACGGGCTAACAAAAGCAGGGCTGCCTCTTGCTCGCTTACTGGATAACAGCCCTTATGACCGCACCATGCGGCAGTTCCACAACTTTATGAAAGACACACCGGAGTTCCAAAACGAATCACGGGGACGTGAAGAACTCAGCTTCCCGCCATTCGCCGCATGGACCGTCTTTACCGATATGGTCAGTCATGCCTGCCTATCAGGCCAACATGCCTTTATCTGGACCGCACTTATTCCTCTCGAAAATTGCAGACATCCGGATATGGCGCCGATCAATATCATGCGAAAAGCAGCTTAGCCAGAATTGATGCGACAGCTGCGGCACTGATACCAACCGCAGAAGAATAGTTCGCCTCTCGCTGAATAGCGTCACGTTTTCAAGAACGAGCTCAATACCCCAATGATGAACCCAATTTCGCTCAATAGTTACCGCGCCCTGCCCGAACACATGTTCGCTGGCGAGAGCCCCGAAGCATGCAGTGACCCCAAGATACTGATGCTGAACAATGAACTGCTGAGCGAGTACGGTATTGCCGACGAGTGGTTTCATAGCAATGAAGCCCTCAATATCCTTTCCGGCAACAGTATTAATGCCAAAAACCCACCAATAGCTATGGCGTATGCCGGGCATCAGTTCGGTAATCGAGTGCCACTACTTGGCGATGGTCGCGCCCATATGCTCGGCCAGCTCTCAACTGCAAACGAGACTCCGGACGTGCAACTGAAAGGATCCGGGCGCACCCGCTTCTCCCGAGGAGGCGATGGACGCGCCACATTAAGCTCTGTTCTGCGTGAATACATCGTTAGCGAAGCCATGGCAGGACTCGGAATCCCCACTACCCGTTCGCTTGCCGTGATAGGCACAGGTGACATCGTATATCGCGAACAACCCGAGCATGGCGGCATACTCGTGCGAACTGCACGCAGCCACATTCGGGTAGGCAGCTTCCAATATGCGGCGAGTCAGGGTGATGAAATCGTCAAGGCGCTTGCCGACTATGTAATCGAACAATACTTCCCGGAAATAGCGGATGAAGAAAACCGTTATGCATCGCTGCTATTGAAGGTCGCTCTGAAACAGGCGCAACTCATCGCACAATGGATGTTGGTCGGCTTTATTCACGGGGTCATGAATACCGACAACACGTCTATCGTAGGCGAGACCATAGACTTCGGCCCCTGTGCATTCATGGATGAGTTTAAGACCGATAAAGTATTCAGCTCCATCGACCGAAATGGTCGCTATGCCTGGTCCAAACAGCCGGGCATCGGACTATGGAACCTGACGCGCCTTGCGGAAACACTGCTGCCACTGCTAAGCAGCGACAGCGATACGGCAGTAGAAATTGCCGAAGCCCAACTAGCAGAATTTATGCCCGCGTTTCAAATGAGCTTCTATGGTGGCATGGAGAATAAGCTCGCGCTGCCGAACACAACCGGGAGCACTTATAAGTTTGTCGACAACACTTTGGAAATGCTCGATCAACACGGCATCGATATGACTATTTTTTTCGATAAGCTCACTCAGCTTGCTCATGGTGAATCACAGCAAGCATTGCTTGAACTCTTCAGCGACGAAGCAGTTGCACAACGCTGGCTTGATGATTGGCATGAGCTACGATCAGACGATGCTGAGGTAGCGCGCAATATGCGACACGCTAATCCGGCCATCATCGCGCGTAACCACCGTGTTGAAGAGGCACTGGAGAGCGCCGCCACCAGCGGTGATCTCGAGCCGGCAATACGCCTTACAAAAGCACTACAAAACCCCTTCCAATGCTCAGCGGACAATGCTGACCTGCAAACTCCGCCACTAGCCGGGGAGCGAGTGACAGCAACCTTTTGCGGTACTTAATAAGTGCTACGACAACTCCGAATACCTAGCCTAATACTTGGCTGTCAGAGTTAGGTAGCTGCCTTACAGATACCAGCACTGCATCAACACCGATATCACGTAAACATTTCAGATGTCCCAGCGGGCATTCACGTTTAAAACAGGGGCTGCATTCCATATTTAGATAGTGAATCGTTTTCTTGTCGGTCAACGCGGGTGTGTAACCGGGCGAACTGGAACCGTACATCGCTATAACATGAATACCACTAGCAGCAGCCACATGCATCAGGCCCGAATCATTTGTTACCGCCGTTCTGCACATGGCGAGCAAATCTACTGTGTCTTCAAGGCGGGTCACGCCACATAAGTTCTTCGCCGAATCTATACCTGCACTAATTTGCTCGCCGGCAGCTTTATCGCCAGCGCCGCCAAGCACCCAAACCTGATTACCCTCTTCTGTCAGCTTCGCCGCAAGCTCTCTAAAATACTCTAAAGGCCAGCATTTGGCCGGGCCATAACTGGCCCCGGGCATCATCGCGATAACCGGTTTAGATATGTCCAAGCCAAGTTCTGAAATCAACCGCTGCTGATTTTCAGAGCTAATACTTAGAGAAGGCTGCGGAATATTCTGTGGCACTTGCCCCGAACTTAAACCGAGAGCAACGAAACGCTTTA
>CBDTTT010000129.1:0-5489 GCA_965363345.1 uncultured Chromatiales bacterium | reverse complement strand
GCTGCTCGTTAACATGGTGGAGGGTGGTCGTACGCCACTCATGCCCGCCGATAGGCTTGGGGATTTGGGTTTTAGTCTGGTGATATACCCCGGAGCTATGGTTCGCGTGATTACCAAAGCGGCTCAGGACTATTTGACTGTGCTAAATACGGATGGCACGACTGCTAATATGCTCGACAATATGCTCGACTTTAGTCAGGTTATGGAGTTGGTGGGTTTGAGCGAGATGGTTGCTGATGGTCAGAACTATTCCGGCAGTTTGAAAAGCGCCACCGATCATGCCGATGATCAATCCGGCAGCTAGAATTATTTGAGGAACAATGATGAGTGAACAACAGGTGCGCGGTCCGCTGACCGATGAACAGGTGACGTTTTTCCGTGAGCAAGGTTATGTGGTTGTGCCGGGTTTGTTCAGCACTGAAGAACTGATTCCAATTACTGAATGGGTTGAAGACGTCGAAGCCTGGCCAGAAACTGCTGGTAAGTGGATGATGTATTTTGAGCAGACAGAAGATCAGCAGCGCTTACTCAATCGAATTGAAAATGTGCTGCCATATCATGAGCAATTTAATGCTCTGGCTGTAGGTGAAAAAATGCAGGGTGCCTGCGGCCAACTATTTGGTGAGCCCGCAAACTTGTTTAAAGACAAGATTAATTTCAAGAAACCCGGTGGCGGCGGTTTTGAGTCTCATCAGGATGTTCAGGCTGGTTGGGCCAAGTACGCAGATCTGCACATCACAGTGTTGATTACGATCGACAAGACAACGATTGAGAATGGCTGTCTTGAAATGGTGGGTGGTTATCACGACAAGGGCTTGCTTGGTGACGAATGGACGCCGCTGGACGATGGCTCCTTGTCTGAGTTGAAGTACGAAAAAATTGAAGCCGAGCCGGGTGATGCTGTGTTTTTTGACTCGTTTGCCCCGCATCGTTCTGAGCCTAACCTCAGCGATAGCCCGCGCCGCGTGCTGTATTACACCTACAATAAAGCGTCGGAAGGCGATCACTTTGCTCAGTATTACATCGATAAACGCAAGAGTTATCCACCTGATATCGAGCGTGATGACGATAAAGAATACGTATATCGGGTGTAGTTCCTGTCGTTAGTGGCTGTAGTTGGGCGTTGAGTCCGGTAAACTGTCGCCATCA
Source organism: uncultured Chromatiales bacterium (assembly GCA_965363345.1). Lineage (GTDB taxonomy): Bacteria > Pseudomonadota > Gammaproteobacteria > Steroidobacterales > JABIQA01. Next base: position 4,340 of record CBDTTT010000129.1, on the reverse strand, counting down.
TGAAACGAACTACACAATTCAAGCAGTTACTGCAGTCCCCCGATCTCGAGTTTTTGCTCGAGGCGCACAACGGTATTAGTGCGAAAATCGGTGAAGAGGCTGGTTTTAAAGCACTTTGGGCAGGTGGCCTTTGCATGTCCGCCCAGTACGGGGTGCGCGATAGCAACGAGGCCAGTTGGACCCAGGTACTCGAAATGCTTGAGTTTATGGCGGATGCAACCACCATTCCCATTCTGCTTGATGGCGATACCGGCTACGGCAATTTCAATAATGTGCGGAGGCTTGTCCATAAGCTCGAGCAGCGAAATATTGCGGCTGTCTGCATCGAAGACAAGCTGTACCCGAAAACCAATAGCTTTATTAATGGTGAGAAACAGCAGCTTGCTGAAATCGATGAGTTTTGTAGTCGTATTAAAGCGGGCAAAGACGCTCAGTCTGACGATGATTTTTGCATCATTACCCGAGTTGAAGCTTTTATCGCCGGCTGGGGATTGAGTGAGGCGATGAAGCGTGCCGAGGCTTATCATGAGGCCGGTTCTGATGGCATCTTAATTCACAGCGCGTTGCGCGATCCGAGTGAGATTCTGGCATTCAAAAAAGAATGGGCCGACCGTTCTCCCGTTGTGATTGTGCCGACTAAGTATTATTCAACCCCGACTGATGTGTTGCGCGAGGCAGGTTTCTCAATCGCAATCTGGGCAAATCACATGCTGCGTGCGGCAATTGTTGCTTACCAGGAAACCGCCGAAGCACTCAAGGAACACGAAACTCTCGTTGTCGTAGAAGACAAGATTGTGCCGGTTAAAGAAATTTTCCGTTTGCAGGGTGCTTCTGAATTACAGGAAGCTGAAGAGCGTTACCTGCCTCAGACGGGTGAGTTGGCAAAAGCGATTGTGCTTGCAGCATCACGTGGTTCAGCATTGGGCGATTTGACTGCGAATAAGCCTAAAGCCATGGTCGATATTCAAGGGCAGCCTTTGCTGGGCCATATTATTTCGGCTTACAACGGCGCGGGCATTAAGAACATTGCAGTAGTGCGTGGCTATCTTGCAGAGAAAGTTAATTTGCCATCTGTCGATTACGTCGACAATGAAGACTATGCGGATACCGGTGAATTGGTGTCTCTAAATAAAGCCTTACAGGCAGATGCCGACATCAAAGGCGACTTGTTTGTGTCATTTGGTGATGTGATATTTAAGCGTCATATTCTCGATCAGCTTGCAGAGCCTGAGGAAGATTTCGTCATTGCGGTCGATACCAACTGGGAAGAGTCTGGCAACCGAGGGCGTGCTGCCGATTACGCGACTTGTTCTGAGCCGTATTCCCGACAGGTCTTTAATCGCAGAGTTTTACTGACTAATGCGAATGAACAAATGTCAGATGCTGATATCAACGGCGAGTGGACTGGTCTTATACGCATTGCGCAATCTGCTGTGCCACGTTTCAGAGAGAAGGTGGCTGCACTCGCTGCAGAGCCTGATATGCAAAAGGGCAAGTTGCATCATTTACTTGCAGCATTAGCTACCGATGGTGAAGAGATTCGCGTGATTTATACGACCGGTAACTGGCTTGATATCGACAGCCTCGATGATCTGGTTGCAGCGGGTAGTTTTTCGTAAGTTCTGAATATTGATCGTTTGCGGTCCAGTCGCCGCTAGTCAAATGAGTAAGCATTATGATTAAGGCGCAGAGCTTTATCGAAGCTGCACGCAACATGGGTTTCGGTTTGTATACCGGTGTGCCGTGTTCCTATCTCAAGCCCTTTATCAACTACGTTATCGATTCTGATGAGCTGCGTTATGTGGGCGCCACCAATGAAGGTGATGCCGTCGCAATTGCAGCGGGCGCGCAACTCGGCGGGCAACGTGCTGTTGTCATGTTTCAGAACTCCGGGCTTGGCAATGCCGTCAGTCCCTTAACCTCGCTCACATTTACTTTTGAGCTACCAGTATTAATTATTCCTACATTGCGTGGTGAGCCTGGCGGTGCGCCTGATGAGCCTCAGCATGAGCTGATGGGGCAGATCACTACCGAGTTGCTTGAGTTGATGCGGATTGCCTGGGAGTTTTTCCCTGCTGAAGAAGATCAAATCCAGCCCGCACTCGATCGAGCAGCTACTTATATGGAAGAGACCAGCCGACCGTATGCACTGGTCATGCGCAAGGGCAGTGTTGAGCCCGTTAAGCTTAAGTCTAAAGCGACCGTGCAAGTCATTGATGGCGACATTGTTGAGCCGGAGAAAGCCATAGCAAGTCGTCGGGACGTACTGCGAGCTGTGCAGGCAGCAGCCGGCGAAAACGATATTTTGATCGCTACCACGGGCTACACCGGTCGTGAATTGTTCGCCCTCGATGATAAGCCTAACCAGTTGTACATGGTTGGCTCGATGGGCTGCGCCACTACTCTCGGATTGGGTTTAGCAATCGCCCAACCTGAGCGCCGCGTGTTTGTGCTTGATGGCGACGGCGCCGCATTAATGCGTATGGGTGGTATGGCGACGGTAGGTTACGAACGCCCCGCTAATTTGGTGCATGTGCTGCTGGATAATGGCTTGCATGAATCTACCGGTGGCCAATTTACTGTCGGCAAATCGATAGATTTTTGTGGCGTTGCGCGCAGCTGCGGTTACCAGAATATTGCGAGTGTTGCCGACCCGGCGAAATTGCAGGCGATTCTGGGTAACTTGAATCCAGGCGTGTCTTTTATACATGTGCCCACTTTGCCGGGTGTTCCCGAGGATCTTCCGCGTCCTGATGTGACACCGGTAGAAGTTGCACGACGCTTAGAGGCTTTTATCGCTAGTTGATGCACTGCTTCTAATAAGTATGTTTTGAGGAACAATTAAGTGAAACAGGTTTTATTAAACCCGGGCCCGGTCAGTTTGAGTGACCGTGTCCGCGAAGCGTTAACCCGCGGTGACTGGTGTCACCGCGAACCTGAATTTGCCGCGCTGATGCAAAGTATTAATGAGCGCTTGGCTTCAGTGTATGCGGAGACAACAGCGGATTTTGAGGCGGCAACCTTGACGGGTTCCGGTACTTCAGCGGTTGAGGGTATGGTGCAGAGTTTTGCACCACGGGATTCGAAAACCTTAGTTGTTTCAAATGGCGTTTATGGTGAGCGTGTTGCCACCATGCTGGCCAAACAGGGCAAGCCTTTCATCTGCACTGACGGCGCCTGGCTTGAAGCAATTGATATAGACCAGGTCATCACTCTGCTTGAGAATAATGATGACATTTCTACCGTCATTACCGTTCATCACGAAACCACCACAGGTCGTTTGAATGACTTGCAGGCATTAGGTGAGCTTTGCAAAGAACGCAATCTTGATTTATTGCTTGATGCAGTGAGCAGCTTCGGTGCTGAAGCTATCGACTTTGATGGCTGGAATGTTGCTGCAGTTGCTGCGACCGCTAATAAATGTCTGCACTCGGTTCCCGCGTTATCGTTTGTGCTTGCACGCAAGGCGCTGTGGCAGCGCGAATCGCATGCAAGCAGTGTATATCTTGACCTGCACAGCTATCACAAAGCACAGCATGCGACCGGTTTTTCGCCGTTTACGCAGTCGGTGCAGCCCGCATTTGCTCTTGATGAAGCATTGAATGAGCTGCAAGAGCAGGGTGGTTGGCAACAGCGTGGTGAGAGCTATCGTGCTCGTGCAAACAAGATTGCGGCAGAACTCGAGTCTCTGGGTGTTAAAACGTTATTACCATCGGTCGAGTATTCCTGCGTGCTATGGACCTGGGTGTTGCCTGAGGGCTGGAGCTATGAGCGTTTGCACGATGCGCTGAAGAAGCAGGGTTTTGTTATCTATGCGGGCCAGGGCGACCTTGCAAGCAGCGTGTTTCGCATAGCTCATATGGGTGACATTGATACAGACATCGATCGCTTGTGCGATTTGCTAAAGGAGTGCTTTTCTTGAAGCCGGATACCGCCGTTATTCTTGCCGCAGGTATGGGGACTCGCTTGCGCGATTCACATACCGGCATGCCGAAGGGTTTTCTGCAGTTAGGCGACAAGCCGATTGTTGCCGAGTCTATTGACCACTTGCGTGCTGCCGGTATCGACAGGATTATTATTGTTACAGGACATCTTGCTGAGTTTTACGAAGAACTCGCAGCATCCGATGAAAATATAACGACCGTGCACAATCCTGCGTATGCCGAGTCTGGCAGTATGTATTCATTGTGGTGCGCGCGCGATCAAATTGATGGCTCTTTTTTGTTGCTGGAGTCTGATCTGATTTACGAGCAACGCGCATTGGATGCGTTGATGAATGGCCCTGAAGAGGCCATCCTCTTGTCTGGTAAAACGAATGCCGGTGATGAGGTCTATGTTGA
>CBDTTT010000128.1:0-5500 GCA_965363345.1 uncultured Chromatiales bacterium | reverse complement strand
TAGTCTTAAAAGCTGATACCTGCACACCAGCTGCGCGAAGCTTGTTGATGTAGCTATCAGGTAAACCATGACTGCCAATTTCGTCATAGACCATAAAGACACGCACGCACGCCTCGGCTCTTTCGATAAGTGCGGCCTGCACCTGTCGCCCCAATTCGTCATCGTGAAACATGTAGAACTGAAACAGAACATAGTCCTGTGCCTTCGCGACACCATCGAGAATACTGCCAAACGTTGCATCGCCATTAATTAGCAGCTCGGCACTATTGCTATGCGTCAAATCGAGACGGGCCAATTGCTGTACGGACTTGTATACGGAAGGCTTGCCATCGATAGCTAAGGCCCATGGCTGTATATTCTGATTGAACTCGGTATATACCTGATTGATCTCATCTTTACTTTCATCATACGCCGTAGAAATGCCCTCAAACTTGCTACGCCCAAGCACCAGATATGCGGGTAATGCAATGAATGGCACTGAGACCAGCGAAACTGCCCAGGCAACTGAACCCTGAGCCGTTCGCGCCGTCATGACGGCATCTATAGCCGCCAGAATTCCACCTATATAAAAAGCTGTGGCGATTGCTACTATCATTTTTTTATCACTCTTGAAACGGCCCGTTTGTAGCAAAAAATAGACAATGCTTATCGTACTTGAAAGCAACCATGCTAACTGAAGTACTACTCTTGGGCGGACCGGCCGGAATCACGGAATCACAATTGTGGTCAGAGCGTTGCTCAGTCGCATCAGCCTGGTTGGCTCACAGTGGGTTGCCTCTCAAATATGTCACGGCAACTGGCCTTCGACGCCTGCGGCGTCATGCATCTGATGTTCCGGTAAATAGTATGTAAAGCGCTACTCAAAAATTCATGACTGCCACCTATGGGCACGCTTGCCGGCTTTTTAATGGCGTGTTCGGTACCGTAGTAGTCGGCTAATCTTCCAGCTTTACACCCTTAGCGATAGTCCAAGGGGCATCAGCAGTAAACCACTCTGCTTCTACAATACAGTTGGGTTCGCACGCAGCAAGGTCGTTGAAGAAACTCGTCTGGTCGCCTTCGAATTCGGTCTGAACAGCATCAGTAGTAACGACTTTACCCAATAGAGTAAACGCAGGGTTTGCGGAGCTAGAAACAGGCCCCTTAATCTCTATTTTATCTTCAGGGTTAACGCGTTCTATGCGGGTGGCAATAACTCTCGAGCCATTCCATGAACCATCGATACGCAATACATCACCAGATGAAATATCGCTCAAATCAAAAAACCTAAGTTCCGTATCTGACTTGTCTTCAAGTGAGGTCAACGCTGTAGTTTCAACTGTAATGCCAAAGACCGAGACTGTATCGCCCGACACACCAGCAGAATCGACTACCGCCTCGATAAAGGACTCGCCCTCTTCACGAAACTCGATCTGCTCCGCAATCAGCGAACCACTTGAGTCAAAAGCGCCCTCAACCTCAATACGAATGTTATTAGCAAGATCCGCAGCGGTGCCTCCGCTGTAGTCTGTTTGTGCATTAGTAACGATATCGAAGCCCGCCAAGTGAAAGCTAAACGGACTAACAAAATCGGTGATCAAGCCTTCGACTTCACCTTCGTCACCGACTTCGGTAAGTACGGTATCGCCACGATAGCCTACGCTCGTCGCAAGAATCTCACCCGATGCGCCAAAGACATCGCCAACAACACGAACCTTGTCATCGTCACTGAGCAGACCTCCGGGAAAACCTTCAACGCTCGACGCGCCGCTGTAATCGATAAGCTGGTCGCCAATCTTAAAGCTAAGCCCTGAAACAAGATCCGTTACAGTGCCACTAAGCTGTATCTGATAGCCGATATCTGTTTCTCGCTCTATTCGTGTAGCCCGCACTAACCCGGACGTTTCAACTAAACCACTTATCTCGACAACATCGTCTAAGGCAAGACCTGACAAATCTGCAGGCGTAATCCCAGGACCAAATGATGTGCGCGAATCAGCTATCACCGTCTGCCCAAGAGCTACGAAACGGCTATTAAGAACATCTATAGCGCTTGTCGGACCCTGCAGATTGCTCTCGTAAACAACCGCTTCGCCAATAGCTAAGCCACTGTCGGGAATGCTTGCCTCCACAACCACAACCTGTCCAACTGCCAAATTGGAGTCGGTAGATAGCTCTCCGTTGATATAAACGTCTGCATTATTAGTCGTATAGCGCACGCCATTTACCCAGATACTTCCGAGGCTGGTTATCGGCCCGGACCCGACGCCACCGCGATCAATACCCGCCGTCTGTGGCGGTGAAGCAGGACCGCACGCAGCAAGCAATACACCAAGCACTGCAGTGACAAATATTTTCTTAAGAGGATTCATGTTAATCATGTTTTTCATCATCCTGAATCTGGTAGACACCAACGCCAAGCCGCAAAGTGCGCTCAGAGCGTTTGCTCGTCGGGGATTCTTCATGCTGAGAAAGCCAAAGGTCTGTGCGTTCTAACAAGCCCTGCGCTTCAGCTTCCAGGTATCGCCTGAATTCCTTTTCTGCCGATGCATGGACAGTAACGCTGCTTGCCCGGCCTTCAAAGCGAGTGGCTTCGTCACTACCTGCAGGACGCGCAAGATTGTGGGCGACTGTATTTCCCACGTCCTCCAGCACGCTGCCTGAGCGCAACACCGCATCGGGGTCTAGAACATCCGGCATGTAGTAGCGCATTTTTGCGAGATAGACACCGTCACCAAGCTCAGCAACGCCACTTACTCGCAGCAATTCTTTAAGCATCGCGGTTGGGGGAATACCCGGAGCATAGCGGCGGCATAAGTCTGTAAAACTCTTGGAATCACCATCAAAGGGCAACCCGGTAGGTTGCCAGTTAGCATCGCAAAACTCTGGATCATTGTGCCAACCCCCTAGCACACGCGTGGCACTATTCATGCGCTCAAATTCTGCGGGCTCCGCCGCCGAAATCTTGTCGCGTATCTTCTTAACATCGTGACGACCAAGTCCGGTAAGAATAGATATCCGTGATGCGTTGGTTGGTCTGCCATAAACGCCATAGTCTTTAGCCGCAACTTCAACAAAAGTTTCCTTGCAAACCTCAGCGGCAGTTCTATAGGTGATTCCATTGCGCAATAACACTCGCACCAGCGGCCGCAATGCCAGCCGGAATGCAACAAGTGCTGCTGTTTTCAATTTTTCACCCATAAAACTCTAAACACGAACCCACTCTCCGAAGCGCATACCAATTACCTGCGGTTGCTCATAACAGCATAATCACTAAACCCTGCCAGGTCAGCAACATCACCCTGCCAAATTCGATACCTGAAGCTCCTCTGGGCCTCACCCACCTGAATAACCACGGTTGCTGAATTAGCAAGACTGCGAATTTGATCGCGGGAAACCCTGAAATAAACAGAACTATCGGCGCTAGAGGGCAATCCATAGGGCTGTGTATCAATGCCGACCTCCGACAATCCTGCGCGATCTGTCAGCTCTAGCGGCTGACCATCAATAACAACAACAACCTGCTGTCGGGCCGGGTCCGACTTCAACTGTCCCGCCACTCTGTCTATTGTGCTCCAGTTACCTAACCAGAGGTAATACATATGCTTACCTGATCGATTTATCTCAAGCGGCGCCATGTACAGATAGTCGCGCGCGTTAGCGGCAATTCGCGTGTCTTCACGATAGAAAACAATAACGCTATCGAGCACCGTCACCGTCAATCCCGTAGCTTCTTCCAGATAAGCGCTGGGCTGGGCAACGTTCTGGCGACCGGTACAGGAGCTCAAGAGCATCGAAGCTATGATTGCTACCAAAGCAATAGTAGTAATTCTTACCGACCGTCTAATGTTTTGCATCCTGACATTCATCTCGGTACTCCGTTAAAAAGCTGTTCTATAGCCGGTGTAAAAAAACCAAGAAGTTGTATTCGTCGAACTGGACAACCCGGTCGCATCAGACCAGCGGCCACCCAACTCCATTTCAAAACGTGTAGAACGCTTAAATTGATAAAACATGCGTAGAGCCGGTATAACCAGCAATTCTGAAAACCCACTAGTGCTTATATCTCGTTGTGAAAACATGACGCGCGGATTGAACCTTAACTTGTCACCTAATGGGAATCGCCCGTCGGCGGACACGCTTACTGTCGACGAAGTACTGCCATCGATATAGCGCAGAGTAAAAATTGTGGAGTCGCCTTCGGTTAACAAACTGGAACCAACAAAGTTGAGGTTGTAATAGTACTCAGCACCGAGGTCTGTAATTGCGGCAACGCCATCGGTAGCAGCGGTGCCGCTATAGTCCGACATAGTGACATCGGCATTCACCTGAAAGCGCTCGAATAGAGGGCGTGAAAGACCCAACGTTACGGTTGTAGCCTCACCTGAGCGCGCCTCAGCCAGTTCACGAATTTCGTCATCAGAGAACAATGAGCGGAGCTCATCAATAGACTGCACACCCTGACCAATCAGTGCATTTCCGGACAACAGGTAGGGGCTGCGCCGAAAATCGAAGCGGGCGTTAAACGTAAGCCGGTCATCAAATGCCCAGTTGCCGAGAACAACAATATTATTGAGTGTGTTGTAGCCAAGGTCGTAGTCAACAGACGAAACCAGCGATGCTCGTGCGTTGTAATAGCGCAGCTCGCCACCCACAGCCTCACGATCGGTAATGCCATCGACCTCCTGAGTGTTGTAATACATACTCGCATCGAGCACGCCAGCAAGATCAAATGCGTCGACACTTAAACCGTAAAAATTGCGGTCAGACTTCGCACGGCGAGATGTTGAATAAATCGGCTCACCTGACATTAGGTTTACCCGCCAATCCGGGCTCACTTGCCATGACAGACGTGCCCCATCGAAACGCGATAACACACCGCTTGAATTCATGCGCTGACGTCCGATCCGGGCACCGAGCCCTGTGTCCTGATCCGCAAGGTCTGCATACATATAGTAGAAACGGGTATCGGTGCCACTGCCCTCATCCTCACCAAGAAGGTCGTAGAAATTACTGAAGGTCATCCGCGTTTCCGCATCAAAGCGCTGGCCCTGACGCCTTGTAATGACGTCGACATCGGACAGCACAGAAGACTGAATCACTTGGCTTCCCCGCCCGTCATAATTCACGGAATCATGACGGTAGTATTGCGCTAGCCCCCCGTAAACATTCCACTCGCTACGACTCTTATCTGAGTCCTGGCGGAAAGCCTGGGCGACGCCGGTGTCTTTGCGGGAGATGCCAGCTAGCAGTATCCCATCCAAACGCTGCTGAACTCGCGCGCTGCCCGAGTCGCTCTGATACGAAGATAGATAACGACGATACTCGGCCACCGCATGTGTCAGCTGCCCGTTCTTTTCACGTGCCAGGCCCAAATACTCCAGCGCATCGGGAGCATATGGTGTGTCCCCTTCACGCAGCACGTTGGTATATATCTCGATGGCTCCGTTGTAATCAGCGGCAAGCATTGCAGCACGTCCATCCTCCATCAACTCTGCAAGCCGGCCCCCGCTAAGTCCGG
>CBDTTT010000127.1:0-5504 GCA_965363345.1 uncultured Chromatiales bacterium | reverse complement strand
CAATCAGGCTGTTTGTGCCAGAGCTGTTTCGGCATTACTCACTTCGAATTCACCGGGGCCTTCAATGTTGACCTCTGTTGCAACACCGTTATCAACGAGAACTGAAAAACGCTGGCCACGTTTGCCCATACCAAAGCCCGTTGCATCCAACTCCAGACCCAAGGCACGACTGTAGTCGCCATTGCCGTCAGCAAGCATAGTGACTTTACCGTCGGCACCAGCGCTTTTGCCCCAGGCATCCATAACGAATACATCGTTAACAGCAATACACGCGATGGTATCAACGCCCTGCGCAGCCAAAGCATCCGCATTCTCTACGAAACCGGGTAAATGCTTCATTGAGCAAGTCGGTGTAAATGCACCAGGAACAGAAAATAATACAACTTTCTTGCCACCGAACAGGTCATCGCTGGACAAAGGCTGAGGACCGTCAGCAGTCATAATGGTGAATGAGCCCGCAGGCATCTTGTCGCCGATTGAAATTGTCATTTTTCTATTGCTCCGGAAAGGGTTTTGTTTATGAAGGCGGCGTATTGTAACCATTCTTCATACGATATGGGCTTCCCTAGGCGGTCAATCACAACAAAAACAAACTGAGTCCGGGCCACCAGGCAATGATGAGCAGACCGAATAGCATTAGCAGCATGAATGGAATCATCGCCCTGCAAACGGTCCAGAAGTCTTCCTTGAAAGCACCCATAGCAACGATAATATTCAAGCCCAATGGCGGTGTCAGATAACCGATCTCCAGATTAACGACCGTCATGACACCGAAATGCACCGGACTAATGCCATGAGAGAGCGCAACCGGCTGCAAAATGGGTGCCAGAATCAGAATTGCGGAACCGATATCCATCACGCAGCCAACCAGCAGCAAAAATAAGTTAGTGAGAATCAGGAAACCCGCCCTGCTGCTTACCAGATCGCCAATGCTGCCTACTAATAGCTCCGGCACCTGCTGGTACGTCAGAAAAACGGTAAAACTGACCGCCATCAACAACACCGGAAACAGACTACCCAACAGCGTTGCCGTCTCGGTGACCGTCGCGAACAGCTCTTTTAGCGACATCTCCCTGTACACCAGCATTTCAACGAGCAAGGCATAAACAACAGCAACCGCGGCCGATTCGGTTGGAGTGAAGTAGCCGGTATAGATGCCCCCTAGGATAAGCACCGGCATAAACAATCCGAGGATGCCATCCTTCAAACGAGCGATGAAATCATTCATGACAAATGACTGCACGGGCAACGCATGCCCCGCGACCCGCACATAGGCGAGCATCAGTGCCGTCAACAGCATGGCGGGCCCTATCCCTGCAAGAAACAAATCAGCAATTGAGGTCTGCGTCATCACGCCATAGAGAATCAACGGGATGCTGGGCGGAATGACTATGCCCAAAGTACCCGCGGCACATAATAGCCCTAGAGCCAAAGCCTTCGGATACCCGGCCTTTAACAATGCCGGATACATGACGCCGCCGACAGCTAGTAACGTCACCGTGCCGGAACCGGTTACTGCCGCAAATGCCGCACAGGACAATACCGTCGCTATCCCCAAACCACCGCGCAAATGCGAGGTTGCCGCCTCCATCAAAGCAACCAGACGGGCAGCCATCGCACCACGCGCCATGATATTTCCCGCCAAAATATAGAGGGGTATAGCCAGCAACACCTCACGGTTCAGCGCACCCCAACTATCCAGCACCAGATTGACGAACCCGGGCTCACCCATAACAAAGTAAGCGCTTGCGGTAACCATGCCTAAAACGACGAACAGGCTCTGACGCAGCAACAACAGCACCACGGCAAGCAGCAAAATGAGCAGGCTAGTCAACGGCACTGCTCCCGGATAGTTCGGCACCCGATTGTGCGGGCGCTAATGATGGCCAAACTACAAAACACAGATTGCGGATAACAGCCGATGCAAACGCCAGTGGCAACGCCAACTGAATAAGCCAGACAGGCAAGCCAATGCTCACCGAGCGCTCGTCAAATGAAGCCGTCTCGATAACCACAGCCGCGGAGTACCAGCACAAGACTCCACAAAACAGCGCTGTAAGCCCAAAACCAATACGTATTAGCAGCGGCGCCCAGTTCTCGGGCAAAAGCCCGTCGGTAAAACGCGGTCGCAGGTGGGAGCCATCGGCACTCGCCAAACCAAACCCGGCCATTACAAGAAACACATTCGCGAATACGCCCGCTTCTGCAGACCAATGCAAACCCGAACCCGTGACCTCTCTGGCGATGAGGTCCGCAAACAGCACGGACACCAATGTAGCGAACGCGGCAATACAAATGCCCTGCTCTGTTTTACGCAGTAGGTGAAGCACTTTATTAATAGAATTAAACAATATATATCAAATATTTATAATATAAATATAAGGTAATTAATATGGCAAAATTGACGAGTCATAACCGATCAACTTGCCTAACCTGCTCTCGTCCAATTCTGCAATTTGTTTACGGACACCAGTGACGCCGGTCTCCGCATCAATCTCCGCAGAGGGGCCACCCATGGCGGTTTTTGCCCAACCGGGATGCATTGCAGTTGCGAGAATGCCCCGCTTCGCCAGATCAATCGACATCGACTTCATCATCTGATTCACCGCTGCTTTACTCGAACGATAGGCGTACAGCCCGCCTATGGTGTTCAATTCCATACTGCCAAGCATGCTCGACAACGTGATAACCTTTTTCTGAGTGCTGGCAGCTACGCGGTCGACAAAAGCCTCGGTCATTCGCATGGGACCGAATAGGTTTACAGCCATCACTGCCGCCCAATTCTCAAAATCGGTATCGCCAAAGGCCTGATGCTCCACGCCACCTTCGGGGAATGGCACCCTGCCATAGAACCCGGCGTTGTTCAGTAATACGTCAATGGATTGCTCGCCGACTGCAGCAGACAGAGCCTCTACTGAGCCCGCATCGCTCACATCAACGGCAAACGTCTCAACCAAGGCATTTTCTGTAGCCAATGCATTCAGCTCAGCAGAGCCGGAGCGGCTTGCAGCAAGCACTTTCCAGCCATCAGCGGCATATTGACGAACAAACTCAAGCCCTAAGCCCCTGTTCGCTCCGGTAATCAGTACTGTTGGCATTTCATAATCCTTATTTGATGGACAACCACTGATCTTGCAGTGGTTGTTTTTGCTGCATGGGTAGTTTAAGAGCAACAGTTTCCTTTACCATTAAGGGCTACGTCAAACGAACGCCGAAAAGGCTTACCAAGGAAGTGCTATGAACGCCGTTTCCAAACCACCAGCAATCTCTCAGGACACTCAGGATTTTCTGGCTCGCGAACACAAATTATTTATCAATGGTGTCTGGGTCGATTCTCAGGGATCTGAAACTATCGACATCATTAACCCGGCTACTGAAGAAGTAATAACCAAGATTCAAGCTGGCACGAAGGCCGATGTCGACAAAGCCGTCATTGCTGCACATGCCGCTCTTAAAGGCGACTGGGCTGCACTTACCGCCCGTGCGCGAGGCAAAGTATTGTCAAGATTCGCTGACCTCATTGATGCGAACATGCAAACACTTGCGGAGCTTGAGGTTTTGGATAACGGCCAGCCGTTAATGATGGCTCAATACACCGTAGCCGGGTTCGGTGCGGACTTTGTCCGTTACTACGCTGGCTGGTGCGACAAGATCGAAGGCGTAACAATTCCGGTTTCACCAACTGAAGCCCCCGCTGGTGGTTCGCTTACCTATACCAAACGCGAACCGATTGGCGTTGTTGGTGCTATCACCCCATGGAATGCGCCGATTGCGATGGCGATTCTGAAGCTTGCGCCATCTCTGGCTGCCGGCTGCGTCATCATATTGAAGCCTGCGGAACTCGCGCCGTTAACCGCGATGAAGCTTGCTGATATTGCGAAAGAAGCCGGTATTCCGGACGGTGTCTTCAACGTCATCAACGGCACCGGCCCTGAAGTAGGTGCCGCACTATCCGAACACATGAATATTCAGAAGATATCTTTCACCGGTTCAACTGGCATCGGTCAGACAGTCGCCAAAGCTGCTGCTGACAGCAACCTTAAGAAAGTCACCCTCGAACTGGGTGGTAAATCACCGGTCGTCATATTCCCGGATGCCAACATGGAAAGGGCAATTCCAGGCATCTGCCGTGCAGCATTCTTCCTGCAAGGCCAGAATTGCATGGCTGGCACCCGCGTGCTGGTGCATAAAGACGTTGCCGATGCCGTGATTGAAGGCGTGGTTGCTGCTTTGGCCTTCTGGAAAGTAGGCAATGGTTTCGAGCCTGATACATTGATTGGCCCGTTAATCTCAGCAACACAGCGCGACCGCGTCATGGCGTATATCGAAGCGGGTAAAGCTGCAGGCGCCCGCCTGGTTGCTGGTGGTAACACTGTCGGTGATAAGGGCTACTTCGTTGAACCCACGGTATTTGCCGACTGCACACCCGACATGAAGATTGTGCGGGAAGAAATCTTCGGCCCCGTATTGTCGATACTCACATTCGACACCTACGACCTTGATGAAATCGCGGCACTTGCCAACGACAACATGTACGGCCTATCTGGCAGTGTCTGGACGCAGGACATCTCTCGCGCACATAAACTGGTTTCAATGATCGACTCAGGTCAGGTCAGCATCAACTGTCACGCGGCAGTCGATCCGGCAATTCCTTTCGGCGGCAACAAGATGTCAGGTTGGGGTCGCGAGTTCGGTAAAGAAGGCCTTGAACCTTTCCTAAAAACCAAAGCAACAACGGTGGTGTTTTAATCGCCTGTTGCGCATTGGTTTAGCATCAAGCTATAGCAGTTACAAAAAGGGTCGGGCCAGTTGGTTCGACCCTTTTTTTTGTTTGGTTTTTTTGTTTGGTTTTATTTGAGGCTAGCTACCAAGCGACGGTCTCGCCGAACCGGTCGATAAAACGACCGGAGTCTTTAATGCTCAACGCCTCGTAAGTGCGCTGCTGATCGCGGACGCTAACCTGCGGCTCTACCTCGGCAAACTCACCGCCGAGCTCCGTCTTGCACCAGCCCGGCGACATAGAGACAATAATAATAGTCTTCCATTCAGCCGCCATACCCTTGGTGAGCATGTTGAGGCCTGCTTTGCTGGAGCGATAGGCATGCGACATACCCATGGTGTTCTCTTCGATTGAAGCCAGGCCGCTGGACATGTTAACCAGCAAGGGACGTTCCGCGCGCACCAGGTTGCGACGCAACTCCACAGCTATGTGGAATGGCGCCATTAAATTCACTTCAAGCATCTCACGCCAGAGCCCATAGTCCATGAAATTCAGGCTCTGATAAGCCATGCCCTCGGGCGCACCCTTCGGTCCGAAGGTACCCGCATTGTTGATCAGGATATCAATGGGTCGGCCAGCCAACTGACTCGCAAGACTCATAACACCTTGGCGACTAGTAACATCAAGCGCATGAATCTCGAGCGTCTCGGGATACTCCTGCTGCAGGGCTTGCAAGTCCTCGGCGCGTTCAGGCTTTCTGGCGGTAGCGATAACAACCCAGCCC
>CBDTTT010000126.1:0-5507 GCA_965363345.1 uncultured Chromatiales bacterium | reverse complement strand
CCTGATATCGATGCAGAGATGATTATCATGTCGGCGCGTATCTGGCGGGCCTTAGGTTTGAGTAAGATTGAGCTGCAAATCAATTCTCTGGGCACCATTGAGTCACGCGGTGTTTATAAAGAAAAGCTGCTTGAGTACTTTTCTGCGCATGAGGATCAGCTAGACGCCGACAGCAAGAATCGTTTGCACCGGAATCCCATGCGGATTCTTGATACGAAGAATCCGGAAATGGCAGATTTGGTTGCGGCTGCACCGCAGATTACAGATTATCTCGATGATGAATCCAGAGAGCACTTTAGCGTTTTGAAGGCTCTGCTGGACCAGGCCGGCATTACTTATACAGTGAACCCGCGTTTGGTACGTGGTTTGGATTATTACTCGCGCACGGTATTTGAATGGGTTACCGATCAGCTTGGCGCGCAGGGTGCTGTGTGTTCCGGTGGCCGTTATGATGGCCTTGTAGAACAACTTGGTGGCAAGCCTACAGCTGCCATTGGTTGGGCAATAGGACTGGAGCGGTTAATCGCTTTGTGTGAAGAGCTTGATTGTGTGCCGGTTGTCGAAAATCCTCATGTCTATATAGTGCTTGCTGGTGAAGAGGCGCTAAAACCCGGTTTTCAACTTGCCGAGGAGTTGCGTGATGCATTGCCCGGAGTCCGGATTGAGGCAAACTGTGGTGGTGGTAGTTTTAAATCACAGTTTAAGCGTGCAGACAAAAGTGGTGCTCAGATTGCGTTGATACTGGGTGCTGAAGAAATCGAAAACGGTGTGGCTAGTGTTAAGCCACTGCGTTCCGGTAACGAGCAGCGCAGTGTTGTGCTGGCAGATTTGGCAGGGGCGCTGGCAACCGAGCTCGGATTGCAATAAGTACCCGAACAAATAATTTACGATTCACGAACATAACTTATAGAAAGATAGAACTATGGTTGATGAAAACCTTACTGATGAGCAGCAAGCAGAGCTGGTAAAAAACTGGTGGCGTGAGAACGGTTTGTTTTTAATTGGCGGTCTTGTGATCGGTGTCGGCGGATTGTTCGGCTGGCAAACATGGCAGAGCAATCAGATTGCTACGGCTCAGGAAGCATCTAATGCATTTCAGGAGTTGAATGCGGCCAATGCGCAGCAGCGTTACAACAAAGCAGAAGAGTTGCATGCGCTGATCGTCGAAGACTATTCGGGTACGCCCTATGCCGACTCAGCTGAGTTGGCGATTGCTGCCAGCTATATGAAACAAACTGACGCAGATAAAGCGGCAGAGGTTCTGCAGCGCCTGGTCAATGAGACTAGTGACGAGAACGTCCGCAATATCGCTAAGCTCCGTTTGGGCCGGGTGCTCTTGCAGCTGGAGGACTACGCTGGTGCGGAGAAGGTTGCCGCCTATGCTAAAGACGATGCGTACACCGCAGTGTTTGCCGATCTGCGTGGCGACGTCGCTTATGCGCAGGGCAATATTGAAGCAGCACGCACAGCTTATACTCAGTCGCTTGATTCAGCCGGACAAGGTTTTCCTCAGTCTGGGTATGTTCAGGTAAAGCTGGATGATCTGGGAGCTGCTCCCGAAGTTGCTGTTGAGGCTGTGGCTGAGTAATGACGAGTTCTGTCGCCAGTTTCGGTGTGAGTTTTACACGAAGTTTATTGCTCGGTGCCGTGCTACTGAACCTCGCTGCCTGCGGTATCTTCAGTAAAGACGAAGACCCATACCCACCTGCTGAACTCGAGAAGTTTAAGGCCGAATTTAAGGTTAAGAAGGTTTGGAGCAAGGGCATTGGTGGTGGCACAGAGCTACTTCGATTGTCTTTGGGGCCTGCGACGAATGGCAAGGTCATTATTGCCGCTTCACACAAAGGTAAGGTTTTCGCTTATGAAGCCGAGAAGGGCCGCAAGCTCTGGTCAGTAAAAACCAAACTGCCGCTTGCGGGTGGCGCAGGCGTTGATAGCCGTTACGTTGCTATTGGTTCGACCGATGGCACGGTTGTGCTGTTGTCGTTGGAAGACGGCAAAGAGATTTGGCGGCATGAAGTAACGAGTGAGGTTTTAGCCGCACCGGCAATGGCTCCGGGGCAGGTGATAGTTCGTACCGTTGACGGAAAGATAACGGCGCTTAGCATGACGGATGGTCGCGAGTTGTGGTTCAACCAACAGTCGATGCCACGTTTGTCTCTGCGAGGCAGTTCAACGCCGGTAGTGGCAGGTGGCGCTGTAATATGTGGTTTTGATAATGGTCGTTTGGCCGCGTATGACCTGGCAGATGGCGACGCATTGTGGGATGTCATGTTGGCACCGCCATCCGGGCGCACCGAGATCGAGCGTTTGATAGACCTTGATTCATCAGCGGTGCTGGTGGGTAAAGATATCTATGCAATTAGTTTTCAGGGCCGCCTGGTTTCGATAGCTGCAGAATCGGGTCAGTTGCTCTGGTCGCAGGAGTTATCGAGCTACGCTGGTATCGCTGCCGATTCAAGCGGCGTTTATGTTTCGACTCAGGGCAGTGAAGTCGTCGCGACAAGCAATGCTTCGGGCAGAGAGTTGTGGCGTTCGGAGGCACTAATAAATCGTGATATCAGTGGCCCGGCATTGCAGGGTGGCTCGGTCGTTGTTGGCGACTTCAAGGGTTATCTGCATTGGTTTGATGCCTTTACCGGCAATTTGCAGGCGCGGACAAAGTTTGATGGCGATCCGATATCGTCGACGCCGCTGGTTGTCAACGATATGCTTTATGTCAGCAGTGAAGGTGGCAAGCTCGCGGCATACAAAATCGTTCCCCCGAAGCGTAAGAAGTAAGCACTATGCTCCCCGCAGTTGCACTCATCGGACGACCTAATGTGGGTAAGTCCACGTTGTTCAATCGCCTTACGGGTACCCGTGATGCGTTGGTTGCTGATTACCCCGGTTTAACCCGTGATCGCTTATATGGCTTTGCCCATGCTGGGCTGCCGCCTTTTATTGTTATCGATACCGGTGGCCTGACCGGCGAGCGCGACGATATGTCGAAGCTCATGGATCGTCAGGTCGATCTGGCCGTTGCTGAGGCCGATGTGGTCATTGTGCTGGTTGATGGTCTTGATGGCCTGACTGGCGGCGATGAGTACGTGGCAAATCGTATTCGCAAGACCGGCAAGCCCATTATTCTCGCGGTCAACAAGACTGAGCGGCGTGATGCCGATCAGCTGGTTCCTGAGTTCTATTCTTTGGGTCTTGATGACCCCTCAGTGATTTCGGCAAGTCGCGGTGATGGTGTCGATGAGTTAGTAGGGCGCATGATGGACATGTTTCCTCAGCGTGACCCTGATGAGCCTATAGAGGAAGCTCCGGAGGGCATGAAGATCGCCGTGGTCGGTCGTCCCAATGTGGGTAAGTCGACCTTGGTTAATCGCCTTGTAGGTGAAGAGCGGGTGCTTGCTTCTGATCATGCCGGCACGACCCGTGACAGTATTTATGTGTCATTTGAGTCGGAAGGCAAACCCTATGTACTGGTCGATACCGCGGGTATCCGGCGTAAGGCAAAGGTTCAGGGGACGATAGAAAAATTTAGTATTGTCAAGGCGTTACAAGCTATTGATGATGCAGATGCTGTGATAGTGCTGCTGGATGCACGCCACGGTATTACCGATCAGGATGTATCTTTGATTGGTCTGGTTATCGAGCGGGGCAGGGCTCTCACTATTGGTATCAACAAGTGGGATGGTCTGCGTGGTTATGACCGGGGCATTGTTCATAGTGACCTGGAGCGTAAGCTGCCGTTTCTGGATTTTGCCGAACAGCATTTTGTCTCGGCGCTGCATGGTAGTGATATTCGTAAGTTGCTGGCCAGTGCCACCAAGGCTGGCGCTGCCGCGCTGAAAGACCTCCCGACACGTGAGTTGAATGATGTGTTGGCGGAAGCCGTTATCGCGCATCCCACACCGCTGGTTCGCGGCCGACGTGTGAAGCTAACCTATGCGCATCAGGGCGGCAAGCGTCCGCCGGTTATCGTGTTGCACGGCAATCAAACCGACCGTCTTCCACAAAGCTACCGACGCTATCTGATCAAGGTCTTCCGTAAGGCGTTCCGCCTGAAGGGTACGCCAATCCGTTTGCAGCTTAAGACCGGCACTAATCCTTTTGCCGGAATTCGCAATAAGCTTACTCCGCGGCAAGTGCATAAGCGCGACCGATTGAAGAAGTTCACTAGGAAAAGCAAATAGTTATCATTTTTTCGTTGAATCTTGATGTTATGACGATATAACTAACTAATCGCTACTGCCCCCTTGCTCTAAAGCATAATAATCGCCTGTTTATACGGGGTGACCGGTTGTGAGTGGTGCCAGAAAATTTCTGAAGCTGGAAGACGGATTCGACATGCATCGTGGCGGCACGCTGCCATCGGTCGATATTGCTTATGAAACCTGGGGCGAGTTAAACGAACAGGGTGATAATGCCGTTCTGATTTTCACCGGCCTGTCGCCTTCAGCCCATGTTACATCTTGTCAGGAAGACCCTGCCCCTGGCTGGTGGGAAGATGTTGTCGGTCCTTCACGAGCGCTGGATACCCGCAAGTACTTTGTTATCTGCGCCAACTCTATGGGCAGCTGTTTCGGGTCAACCGGGCCTGCTAGTGTTAACCCTGAAACCGGCGACCCCTACCGTTTATCCTTCCCCACGTTAACGCTTGAAGATATCGCTGTGGCTTCTAAGTTGCTGGTTCAGCATCTTGGTGTCGATCAGCTTGAAGCTGTGGTTGCGCCGTCGATGGGCGGCATGACAGCGTTGGGCTTCTCAGTGATGTTTCCTGAAATGAGCCGGAGCATGCTGATTATCTCCAGCGGTCCACGTACGTTGCCATTTTCGATCGCCTTGCGCTCGATGCAGCGCGAGATGATTCGCCGTGATCCCGAGTGGAACGAAGGCAATTATCCTTTGGAGAAGGGGCCCATTACCGGCATGCGTCTGGCGCGCAAGATCGGCATGGTGAGTTACCGCTCCGCGGAGGAATGGGAGCAGCGCTTCGGTCGTGAACGTGTTCCTGAAGAGCGAAAGACTGGCGATGGCTTTGCGCTGGATTTTGAGATTGAGTCATACCTTGAGGCGCATGCTCAGAAATTTACCGGCCAGTTTGATCCGAATTGCTATCTGTATTTGTCGCGAGCATCAGACCTGTTTGATCTGGCGGAGCATGGCGGCTCGCTGGAGCAGGCCTATAAACGCATCGGCCCACAACGGATAACGGTTGTTGGTGTAGTTTCTGATCTATTGTTTCCTGTACATCAGCAGCAACAGTTGGCTGCAGGCATTCAAGCGGCGGACCCCGCCAAGAATGTCAGTTACCTCGAAATGGATTCTGTCCACGGCCATGATTCATTTCTGGTTGATATGGATCAGCTACGCCCGATTGTCCAGGATTTCTTCTGCCGCGATTAGTCGGCTTTATCTGTCTCTTGTGCTGAGACTGCAATCACCTCACTGGTGATTTCGCCATTGGCGACTCGGGTGGTTAGCTGCTGACCCCTGACGACCTGTCCTGTATCCGA
>CBDTTT010000125.1:0-5563 GCA_965363345.1 uncultured Chromatiales bacterium | reverse complement strand
GAACTTACCCAGCACGCCACCCGCAGATTCACTCAGCTGGGGAGTATCAAAGTGTAAGGTTGCCAAGCCGCAACTTGTCACCAGCGCCAGAGCGAAACCACCGAAGCGCGTAAACAACAATGACCGGTCAAGCGGCTCACCGGTGCCACGGGCAGAAAACACCAGCCAACCGGCCAGCATGATCATCGCAGGAAACAAGTAAGCGGGCACACCGCAAAGATAATAGGAAATGTCCGCAAACCAGGCACCAACTGAGCCAATCTGGTTATGCAGCTCACTGCCGTCGCCGGTGTTACTAAAGCCCGGGTCACGTTTGTCGTAGGTAACTAACGCCAACAACATAATGAGTGCCAGAGCACCCAGCACCCAGAGAGCTGACTCACGCACCGAGCGCACAATGACTGCCGATGAAGCAGAAGCGCCCGAGTTCGTAGCTAGTTTGGCCGTTTTCCCCACATTACACCTATTCTATTTATATTCGATAACGATATAAAATATAACAAATAAATCATATTAACGGGAGGTTATTACTTGACCAAGCGGTGCACATAAAAAAAACTCCGCACAAACTTCAGTAAGAGTCGATTTACAGCTTTAACGCCGAAAACCTTTCCCCTACACTAGCCCGCCTTAAGTCGCCGAACTTTAGAGCGACGAACGCAGTATCAAACAACCCGGAAAACAGACTTGAAAGGCAGCTGTATCGCCTCCATAAACTGTTTTCGCCCGACATCACAACAACGAAAGGAATTA
This sequence comes from uncultured Chromatiales bacterium, assembly GCA_965363345.1. Taxonomy (GTDB): domain Bacteria; phylum Pseudomonadota; class Gammaproteobacteria; order Steroidobacterales; genus JABIQA01. The sequence continues at coordinate 4,810 of CBDTTT010000125.1, read as the reverse complement.
TACATGAGCGCCCCGCGGCATTGTCGTTTACTGATTCTTGGCTCTGGCCCGGCCGGATACTCTGCAGCTGTATATGCTGCACGCGCGAACCTTAACCCCGTATTGCTGACAGGCCTCGAACAAGGCGGACAGCTGATGACCACGACGGAAGTCGATAACTGGCCGGGCGACCCACACGGCCTCCAAGGCCCCGGTCTGATGGAACGTATGCGTGAACATGCCGAGCGTTTCGACACTGATATCGTGACTGATCATATCGACACAGTGGATCTTTCGGTGCGCCCATTCCGGCTCTCCGGTAATGCCGAGTACACCTGTGACGCACTCATCATTTCGACCGGTGCAACCGCGAAGTATCTCGGTCTGGAAAGTGAAGAAGCATTTAAGGGCAAAGGTGTTTCAGCCTGCGCCACCTGTGACGGCTTCTTTTACCGGAACAAACCTGTCGCGGTAATCGGCGGCGGCAACACAGCAGTCGAAGAAGCGCTGTACCTGTCAAACATCTGCTCCAAAGTAACCCTGGTACACCGTCGCGATAGCCTGCGCTCTGAGAAGATCATGCAGGATCAACTGTTCGCCAAGAGCGGCGAAAACGGCAACGTTGATATCAAGTGGAACGCCACCCTCGATGAAGTAACCGGAGATGATTCGGGCGTAACAGGCATGGTCATCCGCAGCACCGAAGACGATTCAAAAACAGAAGCCATCGATCTCGACGGCGTGTTTGTTGCGATTGGCCATTCACCCAATACCGGCCTGTTTGATGGTCAGCTAGACATGAAGAACGGCTACATCACGATACAATCCGGGCTTAATGGCAATGCAACGGCAACCAGTATTCCCGGAGTGTTTGCCGCAGGCGACGTGGCTGACCAGGTCTATCGTCAGGCGATCACCTCTGCCGGCTCAGGCTGCATGGCTGCATTGGATGCCGAGAAGTACCTAGACGCGCAAGAGCTTGCTGAAGACTAAGCTCCTAAGCTTCACTACTCGACGGCGGTGCACGCCCCACGATGGGGCGCACTGCCAATGAGTGCTGAAAAGACTTATTCAGCCCGGTTTATTGAATCGATCAGTTCGGTCGATGCGGCTGACTGGAATACTCTCGCAGGCACCGAATACCCCTTTCACCGCCACGAATTTCTAAGTGCCCTTGAGGACAGTAACTGTATCAGCGGCAACACGGGCTGGCACCCCCTGCACCTCGTGCTTGAGAGAGATGCCGACAAAAAGCTGATTGCCGCTATGCCGATGTACCAAAAGCAAAACTCTGAAGGCGAGTTCGTCTTCGATTTTGCTTGGGCGCGGGCTTATCAGGAGTCGGGATTGAACTACTTCCCGAAACTTGTGGCCGCAGTCCCTTTTACACCGGTCACCTGCACCAAGATTCTTCTCGCTAAAGATTCAGACGAATCACCCGACTTCCTGCGCGCTCAGCTCATTCGTATCGCCACCGAACAAGCGAAAGAACATGACATCTCATCATTGCACCTGCTGTTCCCTACAGAGGAAGAACAACAGAGCTTTGGTGAACTAGGGCTTCTAAAACGCAAAGACTGTCAGTTCCACTGGCACAACCATGAATACACCGATTTCGATGATTTCCTGAGTCGCTTTAAGTCTAAAAAGCGAAAACAGGTTCGACGTGAACGCAGGAAGGTCAGCGAAGCTGGAATCCATTATGAAATTAGAGCTGGCAAAGACATGTCGGACGAACTCTGGGACCAGATTGCACCACTCTACTCCAGCACCTTTATATTGCGTGGGCGCGCACCGTACCTGACACCCGAATTTTTCAAACAGCTGACGAGGACATTGCCCGAGTCGCTAGTTGTCATTATTGGCTATTCCGAAGAAACACCAGTGGCCACAGCCATCTGTTTTCGCAGCGATAATGCATTATACGGTCGCTACTGGGGCTCGGCAGGTGACTACGACAGCCTACATTTTGAAACCTGTTACTACCAGGGCATCGACTATTGCATCAAAGAAAACCTGCAACTGTTTGAACCCGGCACACAAGGCGAGCATAAAATTGCCCGTGGCTTTAGTCCCGTTTACACAACTTCGGCGCATTGGATTAACGACCCGCGATTCTCGACCGCCATCAAAAATTATCTCGACGAAGAAGGTCGGCATATCGACAGCTATTTGGCATCGCTGCAAGAGCATGTGCCATACAAAGCTGAGTCGACGGATGGCAATGAGTCTTGAGTGAAATCCCACTCGCACTAATTCATCCTGATGACCCGCCGGTGTTTCCCGATGTTGAGCAGGCTCTTGTTGATCCGGACGGATTGCTTGCTATCGGTGGCGACCTCTCCCCTGCACGCTTACTTGAAGCGTATCGACATGGCATCTTTCCCTGGTACAGCGAAGATGAACCCATCCTCTGGTGGGCGCCAAACCCGCGTGCCGTTTTATTGCCCGAAGAGTTTTCCTGCTCAAAGAGTCTTGCCAAAAATATCCGTCAAAATAAATTCGAAGTTTCAGTGGATCAGTGCTTCGATGAAGTCATCCAAAATTGCGCAACTCTGCGACTTGAAAGCGGCACCTGGATCACCGATGAAATGCTTGCTGCGTACAAACAACTGCACCAACTGGGCCACGCTCATTCGATTGAAACCTGGTATGAAGGCGAATTGGCCGGAGGCTTATACGGCATCCGGATTGGCTCGGTCTTCTTCGGCGAATCGATGTTCAGTCTCAAACCGGATGCATCAAAAGTCGCACTCGCCCAACTGGTAAGGCTTTGCGAGGATTCTGGCATTCCGTTAATAGACTGCCAACAGCCATCTGCACACCTGTCACGGCTCGGAAGCCGCCTGATAAAAAGAGACAAATTCACCTCGCTGCTCCAGGAAAACACCATCCGGGAACCTCTGCTTAGCCACTGGACACTGCCCAGGACACCGAGTAGCGAGGCGATAAACCACGGGAACAATGGGTGAAAGTTGCGTGAACGCGTTAGTTCTTGCACAATTCGCGCCACTCGGGGATCGCTCTGGCGATTCACTCACCAGTTAGATAACAGAAAATAACGGAATTATTCATGGCGAAAGAAGAAGCCATTCAAATGGAAGGCGCGGTAATCGAAACGTTACCCAATACAACCTTCCGTGTTGAACTCGAAAACGGACACGTAGTTACCGCACACATCTCCGGAAAGATGCGCAAGCATTACATCCGTATTCTGACCGGCGATAAAGTAACGGTTGAACTAACACCCTACGATCTATCCAAAGGTCGCATCACTTATCGCGCCCGTTAAACGCTAACGCGTTACAAGCACAAACAAAAAAGCCGGATCATTTTGATCCGGCTTTTTTTATGCTTCGTTTTTTGCAGCTACTGCGATAACTAAGCCTCAGTCTTTGAAAGATGCTCGAGCTGCTTGGTTTCCGGTGTAGCATCCAGTTCCAACTTGCCCTCGGCATTCACAATAACCTTAACGTGACCACCCTCAGTTAAGTCACCGAACAAAAGCTTCTCAGCTAACTGGCGCTTAATCTCTTCCTGAATAACACGTGCCATCGGCCGCGCACCCATCTTCTCGTCGTAACCTTGATCAGCAATCAACTGACGTGCGGCGGTATCCAGCTCCAACGTGACGTTGTTAGACTCAAGCTTCGCTTCCAACTCAACCACCAGCTTATCAACTACCCGCAATATCGAATTACGATCTAATGGTGAAAACTGGATAATCGAATCCAGACGATTGCGGAACTCCGGCGTAAACATCTTCGAGATCGAAACCATGCCATCGGACGCGTGATCCTGCTCAGTAAAACCAATAGACTGGCGACTCATCTCACGAGCGCCGGCGTTAGTGGTCATAACCAGCACCACATTACGGAAGTCCGCTTTGCGGCCATTGTTATCGGTCAGCGTACCGTGATCCATGACCTGCAACAGCAGGTTAAATACTTCCGGATGTGCCTTTTCGATCTCGTCCAGCAATACCACACAGTGTGGGTTCTTGCTAACGGCCTCCGTCAACAAGCCGCCCTGGTCGAAACCAACATAGCCCGGAGGCGCACCAATTAATCGAGATACGGTGTGACGTTCCATGTACTCAGACATATCGAAACGCACCAACTCAATGCCAAGGCAAAATGCGAGCTGACGAGTCACCTCGGTTTTACCGACACCCGTCGGACCACTAAACAAGAACGAGCCCACCGGCTTCTCTTCTTCACGCAAACCGGAACGCGCCATCTTGATGGCAGCTGCAAGGGAATCGACAGCCTTGTCTTGACCAAAGATCGTCAGTTTCAGATCACGCTCGAGGTTTTTCAGTACATCACGGTCAGAAGACGAAACACTCTTCGCAGGAATACGGGCAATTCTCGCAACCACTTCCTCGATTTCGGCAACATCGACCATCTCCGGACGATCTTCTTCTTTCAGCAGACGCATACTTGCACCTGCCTCATCGATAACATCAATCGCTTTGTCCGGAAGCTGTCGCTCATTGATATGCCGTGCCGAAAGTTCCGCCGCTGCTTCTAATGAGGCATCGCTGTATTCAACACCATGATGCTCCACATAGCGTGAACGCAGGCCTTTCAAAATATCAATGGTCTCAGGAATGCTAGGTTCTAATACGTCAATCTTCTGGAAACGGCGCGCCAAGGCATGATCTTTTTCAAAGATATGACGGTATTCGCGATAAGTCGTCGAACCAATACAACGCAACTCACCATTAGCCAACGCAGGCTTAATCAGGTTTGATGCATCCAGCACACCACCCGACGCAGCACCCGCGCCAATAATGGTATGGATTTCATCAATAAACAAAATCGCCTCG
>CBDTTT010000124.1:0-5599 GCA_965363345.1 uncultured Chromatiales bacterium | reverse complement strand
GTCATTGCATGCTCCGGGCTGTTTATATTGTACGAAGCCATACAACGATTCTTCGAGCCACGACTGGTGCAGGAAGTATCTATCGGCATGTCCGTGATGTTTGGCTCGGTTGTCATGACTCTTGCACTACTCAGCTACCAGCGTTTTGTCGTTCGCCGCACGGGCTCCGTTGCTATCGCTGCTGATGCCATGCACTACAGGACTGACCTTCTGGTAAACCTCAGCGTTGCCGCGGTTCTGCCTATTTCTGCGTATACCGGGCTACCTATTCTTGATCCGATTGTCGGCGTTCTCATTGCGGCCTATATCATGTGGGGCACTTGGGAAATTGCCGACTCATCACTCGATATATTGCTCGACAGAGAAATACCGATCGAAGACCGGCAACAGATTCGTAAACTGGCAGAGTCGCATGAAGCCGTAAGAGGCTTCCATGACCTAAGAACCCGGTCCGCCGGTTCGATGACGTTTATTCAGTTTCACTTAGAGCTTGATCCTGAGAGCAAGCTAATCGAAACCCACGTCATTATGGATGAGGTTGAGGATGCTATCCGAGACAAGTTCCCCAACTGCGAAATTATCGTGCATGCAGACCCTCTGGGCTTACCGGAGCAACGTGATGCATTTGATTCGCTATAGGTTTATTCTGGTATTGGTTAAAACATCCTAACTATGCCACTCAGGTAGCTAGGCAGAAAACAGGGAAGTACAGGACCTATGAATACAATCCTTACTAAGACAAACAAACAATTGCTGTTTACTATCACCCTGTTTGTTGTGGCCTTTCTGGTATTGCCCGCAAGTCATGCAGACGATGCATCAGAACTGGATATTAAAGCTGATGCAGCACTTGCAAAATTTGTTAAAGAAGTTGAGGTCGCGCGCCAGCTGCTCGATTCGGCCACGGCCGTTCTCGTATTTCCCACAGTTGTACAACAAGGCTTCGGCAATGACAGTGAGTATGGCGAAGGCGCATTGCGGATCGGCGGCAAGTCTGTCGCTTATTACGAAACGCGTGCAGAATCTTTTGGGCTACAACTCGGAGCCCAAAAGAAAACCGTTATATTGGTGTTCACCAATGAGCTAGCTCTTAGTGAGTTTCGTGAAAAAGAGACCTGGGTCGCCGGCGTAGACGGAACTATTGAGATTCATAAGCCTCCTAACTATATATCTGCAGTTGATGAAGCTCCGCCATCGATCATCTGCTTTGTCATGGATTCTGCAGGACTGATGTACAATGTATCGCTCGAAGGCTCCGCTTTTAACCAAATCAGCAAGCAGACAAACCCCTAGCCCAGCTCGGTTTACCCACTATTTCAGGTTATGCTTTCCGCATGCCGCAGTAGGCATATAAGATAGAAACATGCCTATTAGAAATCATTCTGTTTTTGTTGCTCTTCTGATTGCAGCCACATGTCTTGGCGCATGCAGCAAACCGTTAACTATCGAGTCGGAATTCCCCTCGCCGGTAATGGAACCCTATGATCTAGCCGTGGGTGTTAGCTTTCCGGAAATTCTCGCAAACTATGTAGAGGTCGAAGAGTCTCCTGCAATCTCTGAGTGGGAAATCGTTCTTGGTAACACCAACATGCGACTGTTCGACAGCCTGTTCAACGGCATGTTCAGGCGCACCGTTATCTACGAGCACGACTTCGATGCAACTGCTGATGCAACTCAAACCGCCGTGTTCGATATCAGCAAACTGGACACTACCGGTCTTGATGCCGTCATCGAACCGATTCTGGAAGATCTTCAAGTTTCACTGCCTTCACAATCCGGAACCGAACTCTATGGTGTATGGCTGAAATACAATTTAAAGATCTACAGTCCTGACGGTGAACTGATAACGGTCTGGCCAGTTACCGGCTTCGGGCAGGTTGGTAAAAATAGCTTTACTGCGGCAGGTCCGGTGCGTGCTGCAGCGATTATGGCGATGCGCGATGCAGCGACAAACATCATTCTGAACTTCGAATCACAACCGGGCATAGAAGCTCTACTGCTAAGAAAAAACTCTATTAACTCTGCAATAACGGAAGACCCTGATGCGAGGTAATGTAAATTCTTTCATTCTGCTGATACTCGCGAGCGCGCTGCTAAGCGGTTGCATCTCTGCAAGAATTGAAGAAACCAAAGAAGCAGCTACCGGTATCGCCAAAACCGACTCCGTTGTCATACTCGCCCGCAGCCATATATCGGGCAATGAAACCGAAATCAAATTCGTCAATTGCGTTGTCGGCAAAGTAGACAGCGGCATGAATGAGCTGAACGTTTATCCTGCTGGTCAGTTTATTGATGATCTGTTCCCATGGTTTGAGCCCCGGACTGCGCCGCGCACAATTGCCGACCTGTCTGCCCTAATGCAAAAACCGGATGTTGCCGAACGCATCCGTGAGCGCAATGTCCGCTATATCATCTGGGTTCGCGGCGATACCGACAAAACCAATTCGGGCGGCGGCATGTCATGTGCGGTAAGCCTCGCGGGTGGTGGCTGTTTCGGACTCACATGGTGGGAAGATACTGCAACTTATCAGGCAACTGTCTGGGACCTGACCGAAGGCAAAAAATCGGGGGTTGTCAGCGCCAACCTAACCGGCACGTCAGCAATACCTGCGCTTATCGTGCCTGTACCACTTATTGCACGAACCCGTGCAGCCGCCTGCAAAGGACTCGCCCGGCAACTCAAAAGCTTCATTACTGAAGATAATGTCTCTTGAAGAAACCCCGGCCAAACTGCCTGAAACCCTAGCCTCATTGGGATTTGCTGCGCACATCACCGAAACTTATGTAACCGCAAGCCTCCGAAAGTGTGAACCAGTTCACAATTCTGAGCTCTTAGCCTCGTTACTATAAACAAACCCTACGAATAACAAATTTTTTCAGTCTTCTGAAGCATGAAAATAATAAGGTCTATGAAGCGATGTCTGACGATTTGTCGAAGCCACACCGAATACAGGGAACCCTTGCGGACGGAGACCCTACCGACTGCTCACCTATATCTGATGTCAGAAATGAGGGTGCTTCACAAGATGGCGCGCAGCTAGGCGACGCTGCGCTGAATAGAATCAGTGCTACCCTTAATAAGGCTATGGAGCCAACCGAGCCGAATAGAACGTCAGTGGATACAGAAATAACTCTTGCGCGTCAGACGCGAGTGATCGCGGATCTCCGAAGGCTCATTGGCACTATGAGCAGCGAGATCGAACGACTCAATTCGTTAATCGTGCAAACCCCTGAACCTGCAGCAACCATAGCTCCTCCGAAAACATCAACCATAGCTCCTCCGAAGACATTAGGATCCGTCAACCGTATTCTGGTGGTACTGAATGGCAGCCAAAAACTTAAGTACCCGTTGTTTAAAGCATCAATGACAATCGGTCGCAGCCCCGAAAACGACATCCAAATCGCAACCGAGTATGTCAGTCGTGTTCATGCGCGTATTACCAGCAATGAAACCGGTGCTGCTATCGAAGACCTGAACAGCCGCAATGGTGTCGTGGTCAACTCGAACAAAGTCGGACGCAAACAACTGCGCAATGGCGATCTGGTAGCCCTGGGTAAAATGCAGTTCAAGTTTATCGATCTGATGGAAGCAGACTCCGGTGAAGGCCAAGCCTGAACAACTGAGGCTCTGAACTCAGGCCCAACCTAGCCCCCAGAACAACTCAGGCCCAACTGAGGCTCTAGCCTCACAGACGATGTGTCACCCAGTTCACCGACTACTCTGCAATTAAACCCCAGAATGTTCTTTAAGCCACATAAGCGCTCAAACAACTTTCTGTGACTATATGCAGAAGCAACTTGTTTTGTATTCGCCACAATGCGTGCGAGAATACGAGCTGTCTCATTCGGCCATATCGTAACTATGCTTCCTAGAATCCCCACCTGGGTCCAACTCATTGTTCTCAGCACCATCATCATTCCGGTTCTGGCCTATCTTGTTGGTAGCTGGCTGGTTGGGCCGTACGAAGGCAATTTCGGAATGCTCGGATTCTTTGTCAGTATTTATGCTGATGCCATGCAAGCCAAACCAGCGCCCTGGATTTTGCTCTTGGCTGCACCGGCAATCGTCGTCGTCTGGCATATCGCCCTGCACAAACGCATCCGACCTGAGTAACTCCACATAAAAATATCTACAGTAATCTTTTAAGTTAGAGACTTATGTTATATATTCGATCCGTGCGGTTAAGTTAAAGCACGCGCTTGTGATAGGGGCTTACAAGAGGACAAAATAGTGTCGCGGATCATGAAAAATATAAGAACTACAGGCTCGAGTTATACCAAAGGCAACTTGCGTCTCGTTGACAAGGGTAATGGCCGCATGGCACTCGAACCCATCACAATTGATGATGCTGCAGCACTTAATACAGCAATCGATACGCTGGCTGAAACCATCGATACCAGCGGACTGCGGCTCAGCGACGAGCCTAGGATTAAAAACGACAACCCTTACGACACGGGTTCAGCGATAACCAAAGCGGCGAAACACTGGCATGATGTAAGTGTTCACGAACCAGATTAGCCTGCAGAAATAGCACAACTGAAAAGACCGGCTTATGCCGGTCTTTTCAGTTATGTCAAAAAGCTTGGGGGTTCAATGAAACCAGGCTAATCCAGCGGGGTTTAAGCAGGCCCACTGCTAAGGCCAGAAATACCAACCCACTAGAAACACACCAATCCACAGCAATGTCATGGTGATATGGCGCCATGAGCGGCTTTTAAGCGAGCCATAGAAGCTTAAGGACGATAACACCGACAAACAGCTAAACATCGCTGTGGCGATAGCCAGGGTCGGTATTTCGGCATCTAAGCGGGGATAATCTGCTTTCAAAAACCAGAATATGAAGCAAACCAGCAGCAAACCACTGGCCACAGCGCTCACTGTACCCATCGTAATTCCTAGCAAAACGGTTACGGGGCGCATATTTACATCGGGGGCAGCGCTGACTTCGTCGTGGGCTGCAGGAAGAGTTTCTGTAGGATTAGTCATTGATTGCTGCAATAATGTGAACTAGCCTGAATTCTGGCTGCCATAGTGCATATAACCTCTTAGTGATTCAAGTAGCAGACTACATGCCTCAAAAATTATTCAGCATTCTAAAAATCGGCGCACTGCCAGCGATTATCGCAGCATTCCTAATCGCCAACCCCCCTGTTGATAGCCAGGCGAGCTCCGGCGCAGCAGTCGAATCCGATGTACCCGCATCGCTCGAAAGTAGCGCACGACATACTCAGGTATCACGGATGGTCACCCGTTTTGCTGAACGCGCCCATTACACGCGCACAGCAATTGATGATGAACTATCGGCAACACTGCTCGATAACTTCATTAAGTCACTCGATAGCAATAAGCATTACTTCCTATCTAGTGACATCGTATATTTTCAGCGCTACAGAGACACTCTCGACGACACTTTGCGCAACAACGACATGGATCCTATCTTCGATATATTTCGCGTATACCGTTTGCGGGCCCAACAAAATCTCGGCTATGTGATCTCATCATTGGATGAAGAACCAGACTTCACTATTGAAGAAGACTACGTGTTCGACCGCGAAGACCTGCCGTGGGCAAAGTCGGAAGCAGAACTTCAGGACCTAT
>CBDTTT010000123.1:0-5651 GCA_965363345.1 uncultured Chromatiales bacterium | reverse complement strand
GGCGGACGTATCGGCTTTTCGTTTTTCCCGCAGCCTGATGGCACCACTATTAACGCCAACGCGCGCTTTGTTTCCGGCTCGCCACCCGAGCGTATGGAGGCGTTTCTGCAAAATGCGGTAACGGCGCTTCGCGAGGTTGAAACAGCTTCAGGAACCGACTTTGTAAGGCTGGTTGTCGCTCGCCAGAATGAAAATGTAGTGGGTCAAACCGGTTCACATATTGGCCAGATAACGGTCGAACTGAGCCAACCAGACGCCCGCGGCAAATGGACCAATCAGGAAATCATCCGGCAATGGCAGCAGCGTGTAGCACTGCCACCAGGAATGGAATACTTTCTAATCCAGTCGAGTAAAGGCGGAGTGCCCGGGTCAGATCTCGAGATTGGGTTTAGCGGTGCTAGTGCCAATCAACTTAAACTGGCATCTCTTGATCTTCAGGATCGTCTGCGTGAGCTCAATGGTGTAAGCGCGGTTAAAGATGATCTCTCTTACGGCAAAGAACAACTCATCTTCGAGATATCCCCTACGGGAAGAGCTATTGGTCTGAATGGCGAATCACTTGGCAACCAGTTGCGCGGCAACTTCGAAGGCGAACTCGTACAAATATTTCAGGATCAGGGCGAGGACGTCGAAGTTCGGCTGAGGCTTGCTGAACGCAATCGAGATTCACTGCGTGCGCTCTCCTCTCTGCCGGTTGTACTGGATGATGGCAGCACAGCAAGCTTGTCGAATGTGGCAAATCTTTCCTATGCACGTGGCTTCGATGACCTTAAACATACTAATGGCCTACTCACGGTTCGGATTACCGCCGACGTGGACGCTAAGCTAAATAACGCCAACGCGATTCGAGCTAGCCTAGCCAAGAGTATTTTACCCGAGATCAGTAAGAGCTATGGCGTCAACTGGGGCTACCTTGGCAAGGCAGCAGATCAATCAAGATCGGTGGGTAACATAGGGGTTGCGTTGCCGCTATCGCTGCTGATGATCTACATCATTCTGGCCTGGGTATTTGAGTCTTACGTATGGCCGCTTGCCGTTATGAGTGTCATTCCATTCGGAGTCGTCGGTGCAATATTTGGCCATTGGTTACTCGGCTTCGATGTGACCATGCTATCGATCTTTGGTATTTTTGGTCTAATGGGTATCGTGATAAACGACTCGATTATTCTCACGGTCGCATTTAAGAATCTGCGTGCTGAAGGTATGCCAGTCAAGGAAGCTGCAGTGGCGGCTTCAGCAAAGCGGTTGCGCGCCGTGCTGCTAACCTCGCTCACTACTATCGTTGGCATAATGCCGCTGCTGTTCGAAACAGCTCTGGAAGCTCAGTTCCTTAAGCCCATGGTGATCTCCATAAGCTTCGGCCTAATGTTCGGCACACTGATTGTGCTCTTCCTGCTCCCGGCGTTTCTGACCGGCATAGAAAGTATGCGGCAGTTTTCGTTGAAAGTGCGCAGCGACTTTATCAAACTCATACCTGACCCACGCACTGCACTTGCGGCCGGACGCATTCGTCGCATGACCCAAGACGACCCCAGCATAATGCCGCCTAGCAAAGGAGATGAGTCATGAGCAATAGTCCTGACGCTGCAAACGCAGTCAAGAACCATGCTCCCGCGATAGCGACTCTTGCCTGCAATGAACTGCTGGCTAAGCACGCCGGCATAGAAGGTCGGTTCGGTAAGCACACTCAGGAACTCTGGATAGATCACTTACAGCAGCGACTAATGGAATTATCAGTCGCCCTAGATGCTGGCGACCACGGCCTGTTTGCAGAACGCCTTTCATGGACGCGCTCTGCTATGGAGGCAAGAGGATTAACCTCTGCAGACCTTGATGCCAGCCTGGTCGAGTTGCGCTCTGCCCTCAAAAAACAACTTAGCGATGAATGCGGCGCAGTTGCAGTGAATTGTATTGATCAGGCAATAGAAATCCTGAAAAATACTAACGTACATTCTTTTGACTCGCAGCTTGATGCAGGCTTGCCGCTGGACCGACTGGCATTGCAATACGTGCAAACTGTCATCGCAGGTAATGTTTTGCCTGGTATGGAACTGGTGCTCGACGCCGTAAAACATGGCACGTCTATAGCAGACGCCTATCTAAGGGTGCTGCTGCCTGCACAGCAAGAAGTTGGCAGGCTGTGGCATCTGAATGCGCTTAGTATCTCGGAAGAACATCTGGTGAGCTACACCACCCAGCGACTGATGGCGACACTTGCTACTGAGGCCATTCGGAAGCCCGACAATGGCTACACCGCGCTAGCCGGAGCAGTTGCCGGCAATGTTCACGATATCGCTATACGAGCCATTGCTTATCTGATGGAGATAGACGGCTGGAGAACGATTTACCTCGGTTCCGACATACCCCAACAAGAGGTTCCGAATACGATAGAGACTTATGAGGCCGACGTGCTACTCCTCTCCGTTGCCTTAACCTCTCAATTGCCTGCAACCACAGACACAATAAAAACGATTCGCAGCAACTGTGAGTACCCGGTAAAGGTATTAGTAGGCGGCAACGGGCTATCGGAAAGCGCTGATTTATGGCGTGATATTGGTGCAGACGCTTACGCCGCTGATGCAAATTCAGCACTTGAAGTTGCATTAGAGCTCGCCAGTCAAAACTAAGCCTAGGGTCTGATCATCCTGCCAGGCCATATCGTCACGTTCTGTAGAAATGTGACAAACATTTAGTCATCACATTGGCTGCTGGTTTAGACTAATCTCTAACTGACCAACTTAGAGCAGTTTCGACATTCGAAACCCTTACCGAAAAAACACCTCCCTATGACGATAATTCGACAACCGCTGCTGCGGCAAATAGCCGCTCTAAGTGCCTTAATATGCTTCGCTGGTAGTACACAGGCCCTAGAACAAACAAGCGCGAGCGTGATGGAAACCTGTCTGCTTGAAGGCATAACCACCGCAGAAGCCGACACAACTGCAGCTGAAATAAGAACTGCATGCGAAGCCGACATTGCCGTGGCAACAAACACACCGATTGGTGAGCCAGACGATAGCTATTTAACACCACTCCAGGCTCGTGCTGCTGCCGAAGAAATGAATTACGACCGTCTATTTGCGATTACCGCATTCAAAACGAACTACTTCACAGCCAGCTATATGACAGACCCGAACCAAGCTGCTATCAATACACAAAGAGACCTGCTGAATAACGAAGAAGCCAAATTCCAGATCAGTATTAAAGCCCCCATCTGGCGCGACATGTTTGGCAGCAAAAATGACTTGATGGTGGCTTATACATCCCTCTCCTGGTGGCAGATTGGCAACAACACTATCTCTGCTGCGTTCCGGGAGACGAACTACGAGCCGGAACTATTCATGCGCCATCGTGGTGGTCCCAAATTTCTAGGCGGGGAAATTGCCGCTTTTGATATTGGCCTCAATCATCAATCCAATGGCCGTTCGGGGAGTCTCTCGAGGGGTTGGAACCGGGTCATGGGCCGTGCTTTTTTTGATTTCGATTCGGTCGCGGTTGAACTGCGTGCCTGGTATCGGATTCCCGAAGATGCAGATGACGACGACAACCCTTTCATGTATCGCTATTACGGTTACGGTGACATAAGGGTTGCCTACGCACCCAACCGGAACACCTTTACGGCAATGTTACGGCCCGGAAGCCAAGAAAGCGGTTTGGAACTCACGTGGAGTTACGGTCTGACCAACTCGCTGCGCTTATACGCACAGTACTGGAACGGCTATGGCGAAAGTCTGCTCGACTACGACACCCGCATCGAGCGTGTCGGCATTGGTATCGCGATAAACGACTACATACAACGTCGCTAGCCGACAGTCTTTGGCCTACGGGTGACCCGCACTCGTTTCGCAATCGTCAGTAACGATCGTATCGACCCCTTCAATCGGCAAGCCTGAGTTCTAGTCTGCAGGCTTCTTCAAGAAGGCACCAAGAGTGTGACGAGTCATGCCAATCTCCTCATATAAGGAAACGAGAGGCCAAAAACATAAAGCCCAAAGCGCAGCACCCTAAAGACCGCGTGTCAGGCTGCGTGGCAATGAGTATTGGTGCTTGCCCCATGAAGAGCTAAGCTTACTAACTACCCAACACATTGAGAATTACGTGGCACACCCGCATTCAGCACAACCCGCCGAGCCGGCTCGAAGCTTTAGTGAGACTCTAAAACGCCAGTTTGCCGTATATGGCTACACCCGTCGGGCTATAGCACTCGTATGGGAGACCAACAGAAGTCTGGCCATCGCTCTAGCCGTGCTCACCCTATCCGCCGGCCTCCTCCCTGCCGGCATGGCTTGGGTAGGCAAGCTGATCGTCGATGGTGTGTTGCTGCAAATGGAACTAACACGCAGCGGTGCCATTGCCGACTACTGGTCGGTATTGCAATTGGTATTGCTCGAAGGCGTTCTCATCGGCCTGATGAATGCAGCTCAACGCGGTATCAACGCATGCCAATCGTTACTGCGGGCCCAACTTGGCTACCGGGTTAACGAGATGATTCTCGAAAAAGCTCTGACGCTCGACCTGAGTCAGTTCGAAGACTCCGAGTTCTATGACAAGTTACTGCGGGCAAGACGCGAGGCATCGCGGCGCCCATTAAGTTTAGTGATGCGCAGCTTTGCACTAATGCAGCAAATTATTTCGCTCGTAAGCTTCGGGGTTTTGATTGCACAGTTTTCGATCTGGGCAATGGTGCTGCTCATCGTTGCCGGCCTCCCCGCCTTTATTGCAGAAACGAAATTCTCAGGCGATGCCTTCCGGCTATTTCGCTTCCGTGCACCCGAAGCGCGCGAACAAAACTATCTCGAAATTGTGCTGGCTCGTGAGGACCATGTACAGGAGGTCAAACTATTTGGTCTTGGCCCGATGTTGCTGCAGCGTTATCGCGATATCTTTGACAAGGTATACGCCGAAGACCGTGCTCTCACCTTGCGGCGTGAAGGCTGGGGCCTCGCGTTAACGCTCATAGGCACCATTGCACTCTACGGCGCCTATGCGTGGATTGTAATTGCGGCCATTAACATTGCGATAACGCTTGGCGAGATGACAATGTACCTATTGTTGTTCCGGCAAGGACAAGGAGCAGTATCTGCAGGTCTGGGTTCTATCGGCGGTATGTACGAGGACAACCTCTACCTCACAAACCTCTACGAATACTTAGAACAAGAACCGGTAACGGCAGGTGGTGACGCCGTATCCGGACCCGACCCTGCAGATGGTATCCGCTTTGAAAATGTCAGCTTTCAATACCCCGATTCAGCCGATGCTACTTTAGTCGACATCAACCTACATGTTCGCCCCGGTGAGAGCCTGGCGTTAGTGGGTGAAAACGGCGCCGGTAAATCCACCCTAATAAAAGTGCTCTGTGGCTTCTACAAAGCAAGTTCCGGTCGCGTGCTGCTGCATGGTCTTGATGTGCAGGAATGGCAACCTGACGCTTTGCGCAAGCGCATCGGGGTCATTTTCCAGGACTTTAATCGTTATCAATTTACAGTGGGCGAAAACATCGGCGCAGGCGATGTTACGGGCTATCACGACGAGACACGCTGGAACGATGCCGCTAAAAAAGGCATGGCATTACCCTTTATCGATCGTATGCGCTGGGGATTTCAAACCCAACTCGGCAATTGGTTTAAGGGCGGCAAAGAACTGTCGACAGG
>CBDTTT010000122.1:0-5676 GCA_965363345.1 uncultured Chromatiales bacterium | reverse complement strand
CACATTAGCGATGTATCTATGCACATTTGTACCGGACACAAAAAAGCCCCGCATTGCGGGGCTTTCTCGTAAGCATGTTGAACTGCTTATTCTTTCGCTGGCAACGGCTCGTTTTCAGCGGCATAAACGCTAAAGCTAGAGTCATTCTTGCTGCCCCAAGAACTTGCAGGCGGTGCCTGGAAGTAATCAGGATAACGCTCTTCGGTAATCTTCTTCAGTGGTGCAGGAATATCATCGATGCTTTTCAGCTTGGTCATAAAGCTACGAAAGAGCACAGAACCGTCTGTCTGTCCCTGACGCATCCATGGTAGCCACGGACCAACACGAGTCCAGGTACCATCGTAATGAGCACTGGTGACATCTTGGTTTGAGAGAGATTTATAATCGATAACGCGCTGGAAAATTTCAGCAATACGCAACACTTTACCAGCAGACTCGCGGGGCCATTCGTCAGGCTTCAGCTCACTTGGGAATGCGGTATGCACTTCAAAGGTTGAAAATACTTTCTCGCCGAAACGATCCCAGCCTAACTGCAAAGGCACTTGCATCAAGGTACCGTCAAAGTCCATTTCGATTCCGACACCAAATTTTGGGCTCACGATAAGATGAGCATTCACTGTCATATTATGAATCGGCTTCACATCGCACATTTCACCGGTGTATGGGTTTTTCCACTCGTCAATAAACTCACCGGTTTTAAGATCTTTGTAGAAAGCCAGTTCACGATTATAAATTTTAAATGAACCATCAGACTGTTCTTCAGCACGAACGACGCCAAAACCTTCAAAACCAATCAATGGCTTCAACGGGCGATCGCGACGCGTGTCGCCAAAGATTGTGCCGCCAAACCAGCCCGGTGTTTCTACAGTCGGGTCGAGATCGGCAGTTGCTTTAACGAAAGAGCGCAGGCTCTGCAATGGATCGCTAAAATCCAACTCTTTCATATTAGGCTGAGCTTCAGCCTGTGCAGCACCAGTTGAGGCACACGCACTCATCATGGCTCCACCAGCCACTAAGCCGCCGATACCGGCGAATGATTGCAGCGCTTCACGGCGACTGCGGGGTTTATTTGTCCAATTGTCGTTCATTTGTGTACTCCTCCTAATTTTGCGCCAATCATACCCGACCTTTGTGGGTCAGCGGCATGTTCGTAGGTATTATTCTAGCCACCAATGCCAATTAGCGGCTGTAATCTTTCCACCCTGTGGTCATTAAATATCCATCAAGTGTGATCAGGTCAGGGTACCTTGCTCGCCAACCATCTACGTCGGCTTCATAGCCCACTTCGTCATACCACCGGAACAAGGGGCGCAAAGGCTTTGGAAATGTTGCCAGATAATCATCAAGCGGCATGCGGTTATAGGCAATATCTGTCCCCATCACCCGACTGAACGTATCGACATACTCCTGCACTGTCATCCGGTCACCGGCGATATTCTCTGCCTTACCCAGCCACTCCTCCGGATGATCGAAAGCCTCACCAACGAAAAAGCCAATATCGCGAATACTAATAAATGACAGCATCCGCTCAGGGCCACGAGACTCTGAAATACCATTTGCCAGGGTGCGCTTCTGCTGGCGGTCGAAGTTCTCCATAAACGCGACCGGTCGGAACACGGTATATGGCACTCCGCTGGCAATAATGTCGAGCTCCACCTGCATCTTAGCTGCGCCTACCAGACCCTTGCCAGGCTCGGCCGCGGCACCGGATGAGTAGATGAGATGTTTGATGCCAGCTTTCTTAGCTGCAGCAATAACATTGTTGCCTTCAACTACTTCGTTACGTGAAAATCCGCTATAAAAGAACACCTTGGAAATGCCACTCATCGCCGTGTCCAGCGAATCTAAATCGGCATAGTTACCCGCTACCAACTCGCCACATCGGTCAGCAATACGCAACGCCTTCTTCCCCTCAGGCTTGCGGGTCAGGCACCGCACCGCATAGCCGCGACTGACTAACTCATCGATTACCGCATTTCCCTGTCTTCCTGTCGCGCCGCCTACCAAAACCATCTCGGCATTAACCAGCGTGGTAAACAGAGCCAATACACTCACTAAGGCTATTCGAAATAACATACCGACCACCTCATACAGTCCAGTTAGAAACCGAAACACATGCCTGCTGCTAGCGTCCGATTACAGATGTGATATAACACACAATAACCAAATTACGATAACAAGATTATAAGGGCAACACCCTTTGTTCCGGAGCTATTTCATGCGCGCACATACTCTTTTACTAGCAACTCTTTCTTGTGCATTGCTTACAGCTTGCAGTAGCCCCGAAAACACAGAACAGGCAATGCCCGATATTCCGGAAATGAAAAGTGTGACCGGCACCATCAGCTACCGTGAAAGAATCCTATTAACGCCTGCTGCCACTGTAAATGTCGTGCTGCAAGACATATCAAAAGCTGATGCACCCGCCATGCTTATTGCCGAACAAAACATCGAGGACCCGGGTCAGATACCGGTGCAATTCGAATTGCTCTACAACCCCAAGGTTATTGATGAACGTATGACCTACGCTGTGCGCGCCACCATCTACGAAGGCGACCGCAAGCGGTTTGTCACCGACACTGCCTATACCGTCCTCACCAATGGCAAAGGCGAAACAGCAGAGCTAATGCTCGTTGCAGCAAGCGGTGCCGTTAAACCTTTGTTCGGCACAACCTGGGAACTAAACGCCATTCGCGGTGCAGCAGTTAACGCAACTGCCGATGGCCGCAAACCCGACATCATCTTCAATGAAGTAGATCTCACGGTTAACGGATTTAGTGGCTGCAATAGCTTTAGCGGTGCCTACACAGACGTTGATGGCCGCCCGGAACTGGGGAATCTCGCCATGACCATGATGGCCTGTGCCGATGACATGAATACGGAAATGCGCTTCATGCAGGCATTGGAAGAGTCGGTTAACTATAAAGTGATCGGTGGGCAGCTTCGTACTTATAGTTCTGAGCAGGAAGAACTGCTGATATTTAACACTACCAAGTAGTTCTTAGCACAATGAAAAAAGGCGGGCTAAAGCCCGCCTTTTTTCACTAAATAGATACACCTATCAAGCTGCATCAGGTATGTAGCTGCGCTCAGGAAACTCGATCACACGCCAGTAGTTATCGACCAACTGGATAGCACGCTGGAAGCCACTGCCCATATCGGTTTTCAGCATATAGCCTGCCACATTCAAGTCGTAAGCCTCAAACTTATCACGCTCATCATTTGATGTAGTCAGCATAAATACTATGAGATTACGAAAGCGCTCATCGCCGCGTATTTTGCTAAGCAATTCCAACCCGCTCATGCGGGGCATATTGATATCGAGTATACACAAACTCGGCATATCGTCCGGCGCGTTAGCAAGGCAGCTCTCCAGATATGCAAAAGCATCGACACCATCACACTCAACGTGCAGTGGATTGGTAATGTTCTGTTTCTTGAATGCCCGTCTAAATGCTTTCACATCAATTTCGTCGTCTTCGACCAAGAGAATGTTCACCTGCTTTGCTTCGCTCATACATTTTCCTTCGTGTGTCACATTGCACCGCATCCGCATGCGATGAATTAATCAATTTATATATTGCTATGTAGTACCCGGATAGTCTTAGTGTTTGCTAAGGGTATAGTTGTTATCGGGAAATTCCACAACACGCCAGTAGTTATCAACCAACTCAACGGCCCTGATAAAGCTGTTACCCATATCCGATTTCAGCATGTAACCCGCAACATTCAGTTTGTACGCCTCAAACTTGTCTTTGTCGTCATTCGAAGTGGTCAGCATAAATACCACCATATGTCGCATGCGTTTGTCTTCGCGAATCTTCTGCAACAATTCTATGCCATTCATACGTGGCATATTGATGTCTAGAATGGCCAGACTTGGGGCCTCCGAGGCATCGCCCTGAAATCTCTCCACAAGGTATTCATAGGCCTCAACACCATCACTGCAGACGTCAATTGGATTAGCGATTTTCAGCTTATTCATCGCACGCTGAAAAGCTTTAACATCTATACGATCATCTTCGACCAACAGAATCTTTACCGGCTTTGTATTTCTATCACTCATCACGCTATCCCCATTGAATCTGGTATGTCACATTTGCGCCACTAGCGGGGCGAATAACTAGCCTCTGGAAATTCCACAACACGCCAATAGTTGTCAACAAGCTCGACCGCCCGGATAAAGCTACTGCCCATATCCGACTTCAACATGTAGCCGGCAACATTCAAGTTGTAAGCTTCAAACTTATCCTGCTCATCATTCGAAGTGGTTAGTACAAATACGATCAGGTGACGCAATCTGCTGTCTTCACGAATCGCATTTAGTAGCTCCAGACCATTCATGCGCGGCATGTTGATATCCAGAATAATCAGGCTCGGTGCATTCTCAATATCGTTGGCAAACACTTCATTCAGATACTCGAGCGCCTGAACACCATCACTGCAGACGTGAATCGGATTGCTAATTTTCTGCTTCGCCATAGCGCGTTCAAACGCTTTGACATCGATGCTGTCATCTTCAACCAGCAGTATGTTGACGGGTATCGTGTTCAACTCGCTCATCGTCCTTTCCTTCTTCATCGTTAACTTCCGGCATATCCTGTGGCGCCTTGTTCCAGCCAAACTTAAATACGGCACCCTTACCGTCGGGTCCGGCATGGAACCAGATATTGCCGCCCTGCCAATCGATAATTCGTTTCACGATAGCAAGCCCCATGCCACTGCCTTCACATTGGTCGCGAGGCTGTAGCGTCTGAAACATTTTGAATACTTTCTCGGAATACTCTTCCGGAATGCCTACACCGTTATCAAGCACACCGAAGGTCACCGAATCGCCCTGGTCCTTCGCATACACATGGATAACGCCATTGGCGGGGTCCGGGTGATGCTTGATAGCATTACTCATCAAGTTCCGCAGCACCGTTTCAAGTGGTGCATGATGAGCGGCAATGGTCATGTCGAGGCTGTCATCTGCAACAATTCTAAAGCCTTCAGGTGGTGACAAAAGAATACCGACGTCGGCAACAAACGACTTGAGGTTAAGGGGTCGCACATCACCGACCTTACGACCGGCTCGTGAATAGGCTAGCAGGTCATCCAGGAGCATTGTCAGACGATGCGTGCGGCTGCCCAATAGATCGAGGTTCTCCTGCACATCACCTTCGGTGAAGTCTTCAAGGTCATCTTTGAGCCACTCAACCAGCGTTTCCATCGCACGCAAAGGGGCTTTCAGATCATGCGATGCCACATACGCGAACTGCTCAAGATCAAGATTTGAGCGTTTCAGCTCCTCGCCCTTCTTGACCAGGTTCTTTTCAATCTCACGACGCTCGGTAATATCGATACCCAGGGTAATAACACCCAGCACATTGCCGGATACATCCAAATGAGGTTTATGCGTTATGGTAAAAAAGCGGGTTTCGCCATTTGGCATGATGCGACTCGCTTCCGAATGAACTATCTCGCCAGCCAAAGCAGCATCGTAGCGAGGCTTGCGCTCCGCATACATTGCCTCGCCTACCAAGTCCTTAATATGCACTCCGATCAATTCATCTGCTTCGCGATCAAAAATATCGCGATACTCCGAACTCATAAACTGCACGTGATAATTGATATCGATGTATGAAAACAGTCCCGGAACCGCATCAGCCAGATCCTGCATCCGTGAACGGGTAT
>CBDTTT010000121.1:0-5693 GCA_965363345.1 uncultured Chromatiales bacterium | reverse complement strand
CACGCACTTCGAGCTGCCCGACAGGTATCCGCGGTTCAGCCAGATTGTCGATCTGCGCGGTGCTGCTAATATTTATTTCGCCTATAGCAATAGCCACGTCATAGTGCACCGCGCCGGCGGCGAGCAGGTTGGCGAAAGTGCCGGCGGTAGCATCTAGCGTGATGGGGGTGCCATTGATGTCCCCTTCGAGTTCCAGCTGCAGGTCGCCCGATTCCAACTCAATCTGATTGATCGCAGACGCATTGAAGTGGAGGGGCGATTCACGGGCCGGATCGACATAGGTGATGGCGAGTTCGCTTATCAGGGCCTGCCGGATCAGTAAATCCAATGCTGACTCGGTATCATCTTGTTGTTGATCGGGGTCGTCCGCGAACAAAGTCCAATTGTTCAGTCCGTCATCGTCTTGCTCGAGATGGATAGCGACGTCGTCGAGTTCGATATTTTCGATCAGTATTTGGCCGGTTAGCAACGACCAGGTATTCAGGGAAACATCCAGCCGGTGCATACGAATTAAGGCTTGTTCATTGACCCAATCCGGATTGTCCAGCCAGATGTCCTCGGCAACGAGGTGAATCTCTTTGCCCAGCGAAGCCTGGAAAGGGCCGTCGATATGCAGCTGGGGAGTAACCTGGCTGCTAACGAGGTTCTCTGCCAAGGATTTGAATCGGCCCAGATCCACAGTAAGGAGCAGAACAACAAGTACTGCGATCACGCCCGCGAGAACGCCGCCACCTATCAACCCAATTCGAATCCAGCGCATCGCCCGTAACCCCTGTTATCTTTTTATTGTCAGGTGTGATTCAACTACGATTAAGCTCGCGTGTACGCGCTTAAAAGAGCTGCTGAAAGCATCATTTGCTAAAGTACAACAATCATCAATGTTTCAAAGCAACGTCCGTAATATAGCATCGCGAGGTAGCCGCTATAGTAAGTATATATCCATGGGATGTGTCCAGCCTCCATAGGCTAAGAGCAATATGCGGGTATCATTATTACGGTTTGGCGCCGCCAATGTGTTGCCACTATGACCAACTATTACCCCCCCCCTAACCCAAAAGGGCTTCCAGATCATGTGAAGCCCTTTTCGTATATGGCGCGCCCTCTGCAGATATATTGATAGTAGAACCAATTCCGCGTACATCTGTCACAGAGACAGATAGGTCTTCACTAGGAGTTTTACATTGAAGTCTTTTGCTTCGCTTATGAGTTTGTTGTTCCTGGCAGTGTGCTGCTCGGCCTGGGCGGTAGAACCTCCTGCGGATACAGACATCATATCTGCGAATGACTGTATTGAAGTTCAGAAAAGTGCCCGAGCGTTTGTGCCAACCAGGGTACTCAATACGTGCGATGAGCCGGTGGCATTTAGCAATTGGTTTTGTGGCAGTGAAACAGAGCCGTGTTCATCAAAGCAGGATAATCGCTGGAATGAAGAGCCCGATGCAACCGACAAGCGGGGTGGTATCTATTTACTTTGCCCCCGCAGCGAAACCGCATGGAAAGACAACGGCTATGACTGCTTGCCGGTGCTATTGCTTTGGCGCACTGGCGCCTACGCATATGGCGCTTGCTACCTAAGTGAACCAAGGCTCGAACATTGGACGAATGACGTCGATAGCACCATTGAATCTCCTGCGCGTTATATTGGTGACATCTATAACTGGAATGACGCCTGCGAGCGCTGGCTGACTAAACGTACACGTGAGATAGCGGAAAGTAATGAAAGCCCGGTTAAGGAAGATGTTTACTTTGATTTGAGCCCACCACCGTTGTATCGGATGTAGCATTCCTTCCAGCAAAAGGCAGCGTATCTAGCTCCTTACCCTTTCTGTAGCTGCTTCCATGTAAATCTTCCGATAAGCATGAATTCCGATGCCCTCCAACCAGGGCTGCTTGATAAGATGGGTCGCGGGTATCGATGGATATACCCATTACTGATAACATCAAACTCGACCCTACCCGGATGCACCCAATGACGAATCGAATAACGCTGCTTTCCCTCATTCCGGCACTGCTGTTGGTTCATGGCTGTGCAACGAACCAACAAGCAGCACCCGCTAGTCCGCTAGCTACCGAATTGACACAAATCACGGCATTGTTTGATGGCCGGTATGACGGTAGTGCGCCTGCCCCGGGAAATCCGGATATGGTCATTGAACTCACCCATAGCTTTGACCGTGTTGAGGCCCCGCAATTTGGTGAATTAGTTTATTACTATGCGCTTCAAGTGAATGGGCAGGCACGCCAACAGAAGTTATTTGTTTTCGACACCAAAGAATCCCGCACGGTCAACTCTATGTTGCCAGTGCTCATTCCAAATGGCTTAGTGGCACATGCTACAGATCAACAGGCAGAACAATTGGCAGCCCTCGACCCGACGGCCACGCTTATTTTTCCACCTCAATGCATATTGATCTGGTCACAAGAACCATCTCAAGGCAGTACGCCCGAATGGGCCTATTCAGCCACCGTCCTGCCAGAAAACTGTGAGTTTGAAAGCATCGCTTTTGGCAAGAGAATTAGTGCCTATCTGCGTTATGAAATAAGCTCTAACGCGGTGGGTTGGACTGAAAAGCTAACGTCGGACAGCGGCGAGATGCTAACCGAAACAGGCGGGCGCCTAGTCGCAATCCGCAGCAGCGACTAGTTTTCACTCTGACCCATTTATTATTACGGCACAGGCCAATAAGTAAACTGTCCCCCGGAACTACCACCCTCTCCACCATAGGCTAATATACAGCTTTGGGTAATCCGCAGTTATGTACCACGGCGAAAAGCTGAATAGCATCTCCCACCTTGTGGGAACCGTTTTTTCCTTCATTGCGCTAGGCTCGCTGTTAACGGTCAGCATAAGAATAGGCACGCCAGCCGCCATTATCAGCTTCACCGTATTTGGCGTTAGCATGGCACTGCTTTACACAGTATCCACGCTCTACCATAGCTTTCGTGAACCCAACCTGAAGCGCAAACTCAAAACACTGGATCAAATCTCGATCTATGTATTTATAGCGGGCAGCTACACGCCCTTCATGCTGGTTAGTATGGGTGCAACGACGGGTCCTCTTATCCTGAGTGCTGTTTGGGTGCTGGCCTTGCTGGGGATAGTAGCGGAGTTATTTCTGTCCGGGCGGGCCGCCAAGATCATTCAGGTCATCGCCTATCTGGGGATTGGCTGGATATGCGCCATTGATATCGACAACATTCGAGCCACGATGCCGCCACAGGGGTTTTTCTGGTTATTGACCGGCGGTATCACCTATACCATAGGCATAGTGTTTTACGTGATCGACAAACTTAACTGGTTTAATCACGCACACGGTATCTGGCACTTTTTTGTTCTGGCAGGTTCTGTCAGCCACTTTATTTCTATAATCGGCTTCGTCAGATAGGGGCGAGCCGTGAATAATCGGTTCGAACGTTTTATTTTAGTTGACCTCATTTCTCTACCGGCATGCAGTATTGGGTTCGGTCAGAGCAATAGGTGGGCTATTGGTCAAAATGAGCCGCATAGTGCTAAGCGACTGCTTATAAAAGCCTCATGAGTCTCCAGTAATATCATTAATCATAACGGACCGTTTTTATGCGAATTTCCATTTCTACGCTATTTCTATCAATACTATTTTCATTAGCGCTACCAGCAATTGGCAGCGCAGAAACCGTCCTTATAACGGGGTCTAATAGAGGTATTGGCTTTGCATTTGTAGAGGCGTTTGCACAAAAAGGATGGATTGTTATCGCCACAACAAGAAACCCTGATCAAGCGACTGACCTACTAGCACTAAGCAAAAAATATCCTTCAGTAAAAATTGAAAAGCTTGATGTAACCAATCAGCAACAGACGGATTCCTTAGCGGAAAAATACCAAGATATCCCGATTGATATTTTATTAAATAATGCAGCCGTCACACCGTATGACGATACGTTTTCTCAACTTGAAGAACTGGATATGTCATTGGGCGAAAGAAGTTTATTGGTTAATGCGCTAGGACCGCTGCGCGTATCGCAAGCGTTTATCGATAATGTCATGGCCTCTGAAATAAAACTTATCCTTACCATTTCAGCAAAAGCCGGAACATTCTCAAACTCCCCTAAGGCCGCAATGATGTATCACTATCGTGCCAGTAAAGTTGCGCTAAATATGTATATGCTCACCTTGTCTTATGAAACCAAGAAAACCGGTGTGACGACTGTCATGATGGCGCCAGGACGAGTTAATACGAGACCTGATTCAAAATTTAAATTGCCGAAGGCCATTTCACCTGATCAAAGTGTTGCTTTAATGATGGAGCAAATTGAAAAAATCACACCGGACTTAAATGGTAAATTTATTGATAATGATGGAACTCTAATCAGCTTTTAATAACCCTTACTTATTGGGGTGATGGTGAGGCTTACGCTTTACGACGCATCCAACCCAGCAGACCTAACCCTGATCCGAATAGCCAGACTACGGCGGACACAGGGGCTGCTTCGACCACTGTTATGGTGTAGCACCATTCAGCCATCCGCAACAATCGTGCTACGCGAACTGCTAAAGCCAATTTAAGTGAATGCCGCAAATTCCGCTTCGGTATAACGTGGCGTAATGTGCTGCGGACAGTTCCAGTCGAATGCGGCGATATCGATATATATGACGCGTTCAACGCGGGCGTTGTAGTCATCCAGTTCGACTTTGGCGAGTTCCTCCGGAGCAACATCCTGCGCGTCTTCAATATGCATGTGGCCTAGAACCTTCAGGCGGCGACGATTAGGGTAGTCCATGAGTATTAGTGACACCCGCTCGTTAGTGGCTGCATTGCCCACGCTAATCATCTGCTTGTTGCCACGAAAATCTGCATATGCCAGGCGTTTGGGCCCCAGCACGCGCAGAAACCCGGGTGGGCCGCCGCGGTGTTGCACATAGGGCCAACCATCGGCATTGACTGTCGCCATATACAAGCTGTCACGTTGTGCGATGAAGCTCGCTTCGGTTTCAGACAGTTCATCGTGCGGGTCAGCGCCGGCAGTGAAGCGCTCGTATTGAGTGCGTGAACCAACGTGCTCCTGGGCGGCTTTAACGCCATCTGTAAACATGATTTTTGCAAATTGATGTGCCATGTCTGTTCCTTATAAAGGGGTGACCACTCCGGTTGTTAGCCGTGAGCGGTCACCCCGATAATTCCATTAACTAATTAGTACATGTCGCCTTAGCGTACCGCGAGCGACTCGCCTTGCGCCTCATCGCTTCACTCGACGCACAGGTAGGTTTGCTTCCCAATACGGTGTCTCGCCAAAGACTTCGGCAAGATAATCAATGAGTACCCGCACACGGGCTGGCAATCGACGGGTTTGCGGATAAACGGCCCAGGCATGTAGGTCGTTCCAGCTGTAATTTAGTAAGACCGGTTCGAGCTCGCCGCTAGCGATTTGCTCGTGCACGATGAATGCCGGCAGGCGCACTATCCCGAGTCCGGCGACCGCTGCAGCTCGAAGGAATGCACCGTTGTTGGCGGCATGTTGCGTGGGCACAGTGACCGACCCACGTGCGCCATCCGGTGCTACATAGTTCCAGTTGCGTTGTGCCCCCAAGGTATAGCGCAGCGCCAAATGGTTTTTCAGGTCGGCGGGTTTTTTTGGTCGCCCATTTGCTGCCCAGTAATCTGGACTTGCACAGAGAAGCACGCGCACGGGCGTCAGCTTGCGAGCGACCAGTGTTG
>CBDTTT010000120.1:0-5752 GCA_965363345.1 uncultured Chromatiales bacterium | reverse complement strand
TTCCAGGTGCCCTTAAACTGTCCGGTAAAGATGTCTGCACGGTTTTCGAAACTTACTGGTGGTTCTGCCAGATCCTCTGGCTGGACCGTTGCCGTATAGCGTGGGGCGGCGAAGTTGAAGTCTGCACCCAGCGAAAAATGCTCCGTGAGGTTGTAAGCAGCGCCGAAGCCAAAACCGGTTCGCTGGCTTAACCGAACACTTGTTCCCTGTTCGCCATTGTAAGTGTCCGATGCATTGGTCTGAAGTTGTGTGGTGAATTCCCAGTGTCCGGCACGTCCGTCGTTAACGCTTGGCACGCGGAAGGACTGTGCTTCTGCGCTGATGCTGATTGATAAGGCTAATAGAAACAGACTTAGCAGGTATTTTGAAGGCATGTTAATTCCTGAGTTAATATCTTAATTGTGCTCATATCCTAAATGAATTTCTCGTCTGAGTCGCGCCAATCTTTGCTCGGAATAGTTCGTTTGGCTATGTGTTCATTTGTATAGTTTTTAGCCATTTTCATTGTGTTAAGTGTTAGTGGCGTTTGCTAATGTGGTTAATCCAACATTGTCGTGATTGAGGTGAGTTATGCCGTTAGTTTTGCAGATCAGATCTGCACTTGTATTGATCTTTGCGACAATTTCCTGCGCTTACGGTGGCAAGGCAGACCGCATTGTTGTACTAGGGCCTTAGTTCGGCTGAGAGCTTCTGCTTACGTTTGTCTTAGCCCGCGTCTTCCCCGGTAATCTCGAGCTGCTCCCTGATATGAATAAGGCCCCGGCGTACTTTGGTTTTTACCGTACCCAGCGGCATGTCCAATTGGTCAGCGATTTCACTATGGCTATAGCCCTCGTATATGGATAGTGAAAGAATCTGACTGTGTTCGCTTTCCATTTCGTTCAACACATCAACAACGTTTTGCACTTCGGTGTATTGATCGACTTCGGCACCTTCCTGAGTCAGCGCAGCTTCGGGTATGTCATCAATAGTGCTTATTCCGGGGGCGCGGCCTTTCTTGCGGAGTCTGTCAATAAGCCTGCGGCGGGATATTGTGGAGACAAAGGTTACCTCTGATCCTGCTTCCGGATTAAAGCGTGCGGCGTTAGACCACAACTCAATCAGAATCTCCTGCACCGCATCTTCCGCGTCAGCATCCATACCCAGATAGCGACGCGCCAGAGACCATATAAGGTCTCCGTACTGGTCCTGGCATTCGGCAACCGCTTTTTGGTCACCTCTTGCTATGCGCTGAAGTATGGAAAGTGTCATCAGAAACGATCTAGTCTTCGGTTAGCTTTATGCCGGTTTCGACGGCGGCAATAATTGATGTTGTATAGGCATCTGCACCTACTGAACTCGCAATTTCCGGCGCTTGGTCAAAGGCATAGCCGCCAACTAAGATTTTTATAGGCTTCTCACAACGGAGCCGCACGTCCGCAATGGTTTTCTTTACCTGGGGAATTTGCACGTCGAGTGTTGCCGAGAGCAGCAGTAGGTCGGCATCGAAATAGCTGACCATGGGGGCCAGATCAGGAACAGGGATATCAGCGCCCAGATAAATTACTCTCCAGCCCGCCATCTGATAAAGGTCGGCAATGGCTTGTACGCCGATGTCATGGGCGTTGCTGGCTACAGCAGCCGCGATAACGGTTTTACCGTTGGACTCTTTTTGCCCGCTGGTTTGGGCAATAACTGCCATTGCTCTTTGGGTTGTGGAGGTAACCAAATGTTCTTCGCCAATGGAGACATTTCCAATGTGCCAGAGTCGCCCGATTTCACGCTGAGCTGGCAGTAATACTTCGGTGTATAGGCTGACGGCAGTTTGTCCCTGTTCGAGGGCACTGAGAAGTTGGTCGATTGCTTGTGAAGAATTACCCTCCATAACAGTTTGCAGGTAGTTCAGAGTTTGTTTGCCCGTTGACGTGTCCGGGTCTGGCTCTAGGTCGTCAAGAATGGCAGTACCGTTGCTTAGCTCGGATACCGCATGATCGATATAGGCTATGGGCGCTTTTTTACCCACTTCCGGTAGCCGTTCATCCAGAGTTTCACGCAATGCCTCGAGGCTAGCCAATACGTATTTCTCATCAACGCTTCTGGCAATTAGAGCCTTGCGAAACCATGCGACCCTGTTGGCGAACAGTTGTGGTTGACTAACGCTTAGCGCTGCAGACAGCTCTAGAACACGCTGAGTGATATGGCCTTTCCAGATGTTGAGTTGACCTGTCGCATTGCTATCAGGGTATCTTCCGAGCATCACGCTGGCGGCAAGCCCAGCGTAGCCGGAGGCACCCCGTTCTAAGAGGGTGCTCGCAAATTCGGTGTTTTCAGTCATAGTTTGATCTCTTCCTGTAAAAGCCATTATAGCTGTACAAAAACCGATGCTATCTAAGTTTTGGCGGATAACGCTGTGCCTGTCCGAAAAGGTGTAAATGTTTTGAAAAAAATAGCCTGCAGCCGAACAATGCCAACAGCAGGCTATTAATTGCGTATGGACCAGCCTAGATGTTATTTGTCGTAAGAATTCTGCTCTAGCTGGCTTCTTGGCGCCGAGGAATGGATATGATGAATTCGCCACTCTCCCTCATATTGCTCAAGAACCGCAGTTGCAAAGCCGCTGATGCTGGTCGGCGTGCCACGAAACTTGCCCGATGCAGTGTAAGAATAGATCGCGAAGCCTAGTGTCCCTTGAAGCTCTCCGGTGATCAGATCAATTTGGTAGTTGATCTCAGAGAAATCGGTCATTTCTACGAGCAGATGATTGTCCCTGAAGTCCTCCCACTGCCAATTGGGATAGCCACTTTCTATAATAATGAAGTCATCCGGCATAACTGCTCTTTCAGCCTTTTCCAATGACTTTTCTTCCATTGCTTCGCCATATAGGTCGAGAAGATTTTGGATTGTCCGCTCATCTTTAGTGAGTTCGCGCGAATTCTTGATAGGCTCCTGTGGAGGCAGACCTGTGTGACTTGCGCCGCTGGCGAATGCTGCTATTGGCACAGTCAAAGAGAAAGCTATCAGGCAGACGATTAGTTTTTTCATAATAAAAATCCTTTTATGAACTGGTGTAGAGAGATTCTATAGCTGCCGGCAGCCCGAAGTTATCGACCGACTTGTCTGTATGGTTGCATAGGCTGGTATCAAAAAATTCTGTGGCGATATCAGCTTTGCCCGCATCATCCGAAGTCAGAGTGGTTCTGGGCAAGTACCTGCGCCACCATTTCACGAAGCGCATCACGCCAGTGAACGGGTGTAATGGCAAGCGTGTTGCAGATCAGGCTTGAGTCCAGAGTGCTGTAGGCTGGTCGAGTTGCTGGTGATGGAAAGTCTTTGGTCAGCGCTTTCTCTATCGGAATGACCTTGCCGATGAGACCAGCAGCATGGCCCTCATCGATTGCCGCGACTATCAGTTCATGGCGACTAATGGATCCTTCGTTGGCATAGTGGAACAGTCGCTCTTTGGGCTGTATTTTTAAAAGCTTCCATACAACCCGCGCCAGGCTCCTTGCGTAACAGGGCGAGCCGACTTGGTCGGCTACAACTGCTAGTGAGTCGCGGTTCTTAGCAAGTTCTAGCATTTTCAATACGAAGTTATTGCCGTACTCGCTGTAGACCCAGCTGGTTCTTAATATGTAGGCATGCGGATTGCTAGCGAGCACCTGCCGTTCACCAGCAAGTTTGCTTGCTCCGTAGACATTGATTGGGTTCACGCTATCGTTTGGCCGATAAGGCCTTGATTGACTGCCATCGAAGACGAAATCTGTTGAAACTTGGATGAAGGGTATTTGCTTCTCGGCGGCATACTGTGCCATCACTTTCGGTGATTCCGCGTTTACGCGATATGCCATTTCTGAATCGGACTCGGCACCATCAACATTGGTATAGGCAGCACAGTTGACTATTGCGGAGGGCTGAATTTCAGCAAGCTTTGCATTCAAGCTCGCTGGATCATTCAGATTAAAGTCTATGCGCCGCGGTGTAATAATATGAGCCTCTAGCAGGGCTTCTTCGCGCATGCATCTACCGACCTGTCCTGAGCCACCGGTAATAAGAGTTGTCGACATTATTGTCTATCCATTGTGGATGTGATGTGCCGTTATGGAGCAGTCTTGGCAAGTTAAGTTTTCGGTATTTGATCAGACTGAATGGGCGTTCTGATGCCTGATAACAGCCGTCCTAGTATAGCCGATAAAAGCCCCAATATAGGTTAGACTGACGAACGTCTTTTTACTGTTTAAGGTTGTTTTGATGCGTGCTTCTTTGAGTAGCGGTTCGACTCGTTGGTTTTATTTAGGCTTATCGATCCTAGGGTTTTGTATTTTCGGTTTAGCTACCGGTGTCTTGATGTCCGAACCAATGGCAGTCATTGGTATGGATCGTTTGGGCGAGTTGACCTGTTTGCAGATGGCGGGTACAGCAGAACGTGCTGCAACCATACTAGGCGCGTTTGATGCGGCAGAGTTACTTGCGCTGCAACAGCTATTGATACCGGGTGATATGGTGTTTGCCTGGGGCTATGGTTTTTTGTTTTCCGGCCTGCTTGGTTTGTTGACGCTGCGCTTGAGTGGTGCTTGGCTTGCCGCCGGGAAATACCTAATGTGGGCCCCATTGTTGGCATCGGTTTTCGACGTGCTGGAGGATATTGGGCTGCATGAGTTGGTTGCTACTTTCGCTGCACAGCCTGCTGAGTTGTCATCCGCTGTAGCCGCCTTTACGACGGTCTCTGCGTCGGTAAAGTATATTTTGTTGGCTATTATCGGTCCGGTTTATGGGGTCTCGGGTTCCGTAAAAGCAATTGCTGTCGATCGTCGGCCTGGTTCGATAGGGCTATATATATTGGTTGTTCTATTGGCGGCTAGTATGGTTCAGAAACCTTTGTTAGAAATCCCCGCCTGTTTTTAGTTGTTGCCGCATAGAGCGATGAGCGTTTTTTGCAGGCTAGTTTAGGAGAGTTTTTGTGAGTAACCGTTACGATAATATTCTAGGCACGGTTGGTAATACCCCCATTGTTAAACTGAATAAATTGGCGCCAGTCGGCGTAAATTTGTATGTAAAAGTAGAGTCGTTTAATCCGTTAAGCTCGGTAAAAGATCGTTTGGCGCTTGGCGTGATTGAGCATGCTGAGAAAACGGGGGCGCTAAAGCCTGGGCAGACCGTTGTCGAGGCAACCAGCGGTAACACCGGAATCGGCTTGGCTATGGTCTGCGCTCAGAAGGGCTATCCCTTGGTGATTACTATGGCTGAAAGCTTCAGTGTTGAACGTCGCAAGTTGATGCGCTTTCTCGGTGCGAAAGTTGTGCTGACTCCTGCCGCAGAGAAAGGCACAGGTATGCTTGCTAAGGCATTCGAGTTGGCTGAAAAGCATGACTGGTTTTTGTGTAGACAGTTTGAGAATGAAGCGAATGCAGATATGCACTCCCGCACGACCGCACGCGAAATTATTGATGATTTTAGCGATGTGGGTTTGGACTATTGGGTAACAGGTTATGGCACTGGCGGCACCTTGAAGGGCGTCGCCCGGGTATTGCGAGAAGAATCGCCTGAAACAAAGGTTGTTGTTTGTGAGCCTGAAAATGCCGGCTTGTTCGCAACTGGTTTATCTCAGGAGCGGGATGTGAATGGTCAGCCAGCTGGAAGCCACCCCGGTTTTAACCCGCACGTGATGCAAGGCTGGACCCCGGATTTTATTCCCAAACTTGCTGAAGATGCAGAATCCGCGAAATTTGTAGATCAGTTGCTATCGGTTCCTGATGCAAGAGCATTGGAGTGTGCC
>CBDTTT010000119.1:0-5758 GCA_965363345.1 uncultured Chromatiales bacterium | reverse complement strand
TCACGGTCGTGGCCAGATTCAAGAAGAAAAAACCCTGGCGGTTAAAGTGCCTGCAGGTGTTGATCAGGGTGACCGCATTCGTCTAACGGGTGAAGGTGAGGCCGGACAGAATGGCGGACCTCCGGGAGATTTATACGTTGAGATCCGGGTGAGACCGCATGATATTTTTGAGCGAGACAATGCCAACCTGCATTGCTCAGTGCCCATTAGTTTTTCTAAGGCCGCTTTGGGTGGAGAACTAAAAGTGCCAACCCTTGCAGGCGAGGTGAACCTCAAGGTTCCCGAAGGAACTCAGTCGGGTAATGTCTTCCGTTTGCGTGGCAAAGGTGTGACGCCGGTTCGCGGTGGTGGTGTCGGTGATTTGTATTGCAAGGTTGATGTTGAGACGCCGGTCAATTTGACCGATGAACAGAAAAAGCTGTTAGAGTCATTTCAGAAGTCGCTTGTGGCAGGTGGTGATAAACATCGTCCCCGAGCACAGACATGGCGTGACAGCGTTAAAAGCTTTTTCAAAAATATTACGGCCTGATTCGAACGCTTTTTCGCTTCAGTCAGAAAGACACTCAGGGGAGTCACAATGCGGGTTGCAGTATTAGGTTGTGCCGGTCGCATGGGCATCGCAGTTGCACGTGCGGTTACTGAAAGTCGCAATGCGGAAGTGAGCGGCGCGCTTACACAGCATGATCACGCGATGCTAAATGTGGATCTGGGTGTGGTCGCTGGATTACCCACAATGGGTGTCACCGTCACTAGCGACCTTGCAACCGCACTTGAGGGTGCCGATGTTGCTATCGATTTCACTTTGCCTGCAGCCGCACAAGCTAATTTGGCGGCCTGCGTTAAGCATGGCGTTGCTTTGGTGATGGGCACTACGGGTTTGAATGAAGCGCAGCAGGACATGTTGGCTGAGGCTGCCGGCGAAATCCCCATTGTTTATGGACGCAATATGAGTGTTGGTGTGAACGTGACCACCGAGCTTGCACGTTTGGCTGCCCGCTACCTTGGGCAGGAATGGGATACCGAAATTATTGAGGCGCATCATCGACATAAGGTCGATGCCCCCTCAGGCACTGCGCTGCAGCTAGGCGAAACTATTGCCAATGAGCGTGGTGCGGACTTCTCTCAGGTTGCGGTCTTCGGCCGCAGTATCAAGTCTGATGCCCGCCGTCGCGGTGAAATTGGCTTTAGCTCTATCCGGGCGGGCAGTATCGTTGGCGAGCATAGGGTTATGTTCGCGTCAGACACAGAGATCGTCGAACTGAAGCATCAGGCGACGGACCGTAGCGTGTTTGCTCAGGGTGCTTTGCGCGCCGCACACTGGCTTGAGGGTAAGCCTGCAGGTTTGTATGGCATGCCAGACGTGCTCGGATTCAATACAATATAGGTTTGCTGTCCTAGCTCCACTCCTTGGTCTCAGGTTCCTTACTTTGTCGCAGACAGCACTTAATCGGCTTTTTTAGATAGCGCGCCGCTTGGCGTTTCTATACAATAGCCTCGGTCGCGATACGACCACGCTAGTTGCGGGAGGTGACCTTACTTAGGACCCTCCCTTTTCTATGTTTGAACCTGTCTGGTGTGAGGATTGCCGAGTGACACAACCTGCCATATTGGCGCTAGAAGATGGCACCATTTTCCACGGTATTTCGGTTGGCGCCGAAGGTCAGACCATTGGTGAAGTGGTTTTCAATACTTCTATGACCGGGTACCAGGAAATCCTGACCGACCCGTCATACTGCCGTCAGATCGTAACGCTGACATACCCCCATATCGGTAATACCGGTACTAATAGTGATGATTTCGAAAGCAGTCAGATTCATGCTGCCGGCTTGATTATTCGTGACCTTTCGATGGCTACCAGTAATTACCGTTCTGAAGTCGACTTGGGCGAATTCCTGAAGCGTGGCAACACCGTTGCGATTGCCGATATCGATACCCGCAAGCTCACTCGCATACTGCGAGAGAAGGGTGCTCAGTCTGGCTGCATCATGGCTGGCGAGAATGTTGATGAAGCTCAAGCAGTTGAGCATGCCCGCAAATTCCCCGGTCTTGCGGGAATGGATCTGGCAAAGATTGTCACAACTAGTGAGACCTATCAGTGGAGCATGGGTAGCAACTGGCCGAAAGAGACCGGCGGTCCTGGCAAGCGCAACTCAGATTTTCATGTTGTCGCCTATGACTTCGGTATAAAGCGCAACATCCTCAGGCTTCTGGTTGATCACAATTGCCGCGTGACCGTCGTGCCTGCAGAAACGCCTGCTGCTGATGTTCTGGCGATGTCTCCGGATGGCGTATTTTTGTCAAACGGTCCGGGTGATCCCGAGCCATGTACCTACGCGATTGATGCGATTCGTGAGATTACCGCTGCAGGTTTGCCTGTATTTGGTATCTGTCTCGGACATCAGTTGTTGTCATTGGCGAGTGGCGCAAAGACGGTAAAGATGAAGTTTGGTCATCACGGTGCAAATCATCCGGTTGGCGAAACAGGTAGCCATACTGTTTTTATTACCAGTCAGAACCACGGTTTTGCAGTGGATGAGAGCAGCTTGCCTTCAACACTCAAGGTCACCCATAAATCATTGTTTGACGGCAGCTTGCAGGGCATTGAACGCTCAGATTGTTTGGCAATGGGTTTCCAGGGTCATCCTGAAGCAAGCCCGGGTCCGCATGATTTGCTGCCCTTGTTCGGACGCTTTATAGAAATGATGAATACAGCAGCGGGCAAAATGCCCAGCGGCTCAAAGGCTCGCTAAGACTAGCTGCACTTAAACAAAAACCGATAAACATAAGAAGATAGATACGCCGCATGCCTAAGAGAAAAGACATACAGAGCATCCTGATTATCGGCGCTGGTCCGATCGTGATTGGTCAGGCTTGTGAATTCGATTACTCCGGCGCGCAGGCCTGCAAGGCGCTGAAGGAAGAGGGCTACCGGGTCATCCTGGTTAACTCCAATCCTGCCACCATCATGACTGACCCGGACATGGCCGACTCAATCTACATTGAGCCCGTGAACTGGAAGACCGTCGCAAAAATCATAGCGGAAGAACAGCCAGACGCACTGTTGCCCACGATGGGTGGCCAGACTGCGTTGAACTGTGCGCTCGATTTAGACCGTGAAGGTGTGCTCGAGAAATTCGGCGTCGAAATGATCGGTGCTTCAAAAGATGCGATCGATACAGCCGAGGATCGTCAAAAGTTTAAGGCTGCGATGGAAGATATCGGACTCGAATGTCCGCGAGCAGCCTGTGCGAAAGATCTCGAAACTGCATATAAAATCCTTGAAGATGTCGGTTATCCAACCATTATTCGGCCCTCATTTACGATGGGCGGCACCGGCGGTGGTATTGCTTATAACCGCGAAGAATTCGAGATGATAGTCACCCGTGGTCTCGATATGTCGCCAACGACTGAAGTTCTGGTGGAAGAGTCAGTGCTGGGTTGGAAAGAGTATGAGATGGAAGTGGTGCGTGACTGCGCCGATAACTGCATCATTATTTGTGCGATTGAAAATTTGGACCCGATGGGTGTGCATACCGGTGATTCGATCACCGTTGCTCCGGCGCAGACGCTAACTGATAAGGAATATCAGGTTATGCGTAATGCGGCCCTTGCAGTGTTGCGTCGTATCGGTGTTGAAACTGGCGGGTCTAACGTGCAGTTCGCAGTCGATCCGGCAACCGGTCGAATGCTGTTGATCGAGATGAACCCGCGTGTGTCACGTTCATCGGCCTTGGCTTCTAAAGCAACCGGTTTCCCTATCGCTAAGGTCGCTGCAAAACTTGCAGTCGGTTACACCCTTGACGAGCTGCGCAACGAAATTACTGGTGGTGCGACTCCGGCATCCTTCGAACCGACTATCGATTATGTAGTTACCAAGATTCCGCGTTTCACATTTGAAAAATTCCCCGGAGCCGATGGTCGTCTGACAACTCAGATGCAATCTGTGGGTGAGGTCATGGCCATGGGCCGTACCTTGCAGGAATCATTGCAAAAGGCATTGCGTGGTCTGGAAACAGGTATTGATGGCCTGGTTGAAATAGTGCCGGTGCCCAAAACCGAAGAAGAAACTGATTTTCTTATCCATGAAATGCGTTTTCCGGGTCCTGATCGTCTGCGGTATGTCGGTGATGCCTTCCGTGCGGGTATGTCGCTTGAAGAAGTTCACGACATCGCCAAGATAGACCCTTGGTTTCTGGTCCAAATTCAGGACCTTATTGCTGAAGAAGCCGCAATGAAAGAGTCGGGTAGCGAAACACTGCAGCCCGAACGTCTGCGTCGTCTGAAACGCAAAGGGTTCTCTGATAGCCGTATTGCAAAATTGATTGATGTCGATGAGTTAGCGGTTCGTAAGCAGCGTGTAACGAACAATATCCGCCCTGTATATAAGCGGGTTGATACCTCTGCCGCGGAGTTCTCAACAACAACTGCTTATATGTACTCAACCTACGAGGAAGAGTGCGAATCTGCCCCGAGTAATGCACGCAAGATCATGATTCTTGGCGGCGGCCCGAACCGCATTGGTCAGGGTATTGAGTTTGATTACTGCTGCGTGCATGCCTCGATGGCACTGCGTGAAGCCGGTTACGAAACCATCATGGTTAACTGTAACCCTGAAACCGTTTCTACCGATTACGATTCATCCGACCGCTTGTATTTCGAACCCCTCACATTTGAAGACGTGATGGAAGTGATCGACCTTGAAAAGCCCGATGGCGTTATCGTGCAGTATGGCGGTCAGACTCCTTTAAAACTTGCGGAAGCATTGCAAGAGGCGGGCGCGCCTATCATTGGCACGAGTCCCGATTCAATCGACCTTGCTGAAGACCGTGAGCGCTTCCAGGCATTGGTGAATAGTCTCGAACTGAAGCAGCCACCGAATGGTATCGCACGTGATACTGATGAAGCGGTGCGTATTTCCGCCGCCGTTGGCTTCCCGTTGGTCGTGCGTCCTTCATATGTACTTGGCGGTAGGGCTATGGAAGTTGTGCATAACGAAGACGAT
Organism: uncultured Chromatiales bacterium; assembly: GCA_965363345.1. Taxonomy (GTDB): domain Bacteria; phylum Pseudomonadota; class Gammaproteobacteria; order Steroidobacterales; genus JABIQA01. The sequence continues at coordinate 756 of CBDTTT010000119.1, read as the reverse complement.
CTTCGTTATTACATGAAAGAGGCTGTGCAAGTCTCTAATGATAGCCCTGTGTTGCTAGACCGTTTTCTTGATCTTGCTATTGAGGTCGATGTCGACTGCGTATGCGACGGTCACGATGTGCTCATCGGTGGCATCATGGAGCATGTCGAGCAAGCTGGTGTTCACTCAGGTGACTCAGCATGTTCATTGCCACCGGCAACGCTTGATAAAGAAATTCAGGGTGAGTTGGTGCGCCAGGTTGAAGACCTTGCGCGTGCTCTGAAAGTTGTTGGGCTAATGAACACACAGTTCGCAATTCAGAACGGTGTGGTTTATCTGCTTGAAGTGAATCCTCGTGCATCGCGTTCAGTGCCGTTTGTATCGAAAGCTACCGGTGTGCCTTTGGCGAAGATCGGTGCCAAATGTATGGCTGGTATTAGCCTGAAGAAGCAGGGTTATACCCAGCAGGTTATACCTGAGTATTATTCGGTTAAGGCATCTGTGTTCCCATTCAGCAAGTTCCGTGATTCAGACCCGATTCTTGGCCCGGAGATGAAATCCACCGGCGAAGTTATGGGTACTGGCAACACCTTTGGCGAAGCGTATGCCAAGGCGCAGTTAGGCCAGGGTGTTGAGCTGCCATTGCGCGGCACGGTATTTATTTCTGTTCGTGATCGCGACAAGCCTGAAGCTGTTCGACTGGGTCGTTCGTTATTAGAGCGCGGTTTCCATTTGGTCGCTACCGATGGCACTGCCAAGCATCTGACAGAGTTGGGT
>CBDTTT010000118.1:0-5780 GCA_965363345.1 uncultured Chromatiales bacterium | reverse complement strand
GGCTCATCGCAGCGTGTCCATGGGCATTAATTAGCCCCGGCAGAAGGACATGTCCGGGTCGCTCGATGATGTCGGCTTCCGGGGCCATAGCTTTGGCCTCGGCTATCGGGCAGATTGCATTGATGCGACCATCCCTGATGACAAGCGCTTGATTTTCAAGGACCTTGCCCAGTGGCTGTATCGGGATAATCCAGCTAGGAATTATGATTATGTCTTTGCTGATCATGGTCTCTCCGGGCTAGCTGCACTGCTGTCACAGCGATAAGCATCTCTGTTGTTCAGTGCTTTGCAAATGCATGGCGATGGATAATGCCTGATTGGTCCGGAAGGTGAAATATCCACATGTCTTGGTGATCATCTTGGCGGTCAAAAGTGCTTCAGGTTCCAGCGCGCTTTTCGGGTGACTTTATTTGGCTTTTCCCTGCGGTTTATGGCCTTGCTGTGCTACCATACGCCCTTTATTTTGTAACGATTACAGCGTTTCTTTTAGCTTTTCTTTTAGCGTTTCTGGCGCGATCGATACAGAGCAAATTGAGAGCTCAAAAAAACAAGGCGGAAAGGCCGATTCTTCGTAGTCAGCTTTTCCAACATATCCTCTACTAACTGAGTGAAAAGTCGCATTGCCAATGGATGAAGTGGCCCCACAAGTATTGCCTGTAAATCTCGAAGACGAGATGCGTCAGTCCTATCTCGATTACGCGATGAGCGTGATTGTAGGTCGAGCGTTACCCGATGTTCGGGATGGCCTGAAACCTGTGCATCGTCGTGTGCTTTACGCTATGCGTGAGCTCGGTAACGATCACAGCAAACCCTATAAAAAGTCGGCCCGTGTGGTCGGTGACGTTATCGGTAAGTATCACCCTCATGGTGATTCAGCCGTGTACGACACTATCGTCCGCATGGCACAGCCATTCTCGCTGCGCTATCTGCTGGTCGATGGTCAGGGTAACTTCGGTTCTGTTGATGGCGATGCTCCTGCAGCGATGCGTTATACGGAAGTTCGTATGACCCGCATGGCAGGTGAGTTGCTGGCCGACATCGATAAAGAAACAGTCGATTTTGCTGAAAACTACGATGGCTCGGAAAGTGAGCCCACCGTGATGCCAGCAAGGGTTCCCAATCTTTTGATTAATGGTTCTTCGGGTATTGCGGTTGGCATGGCCACCAATATTCCACCGCATAACCTCAACGAAGTGATTGACGCGACGTTGGCCGTTATGGAAGACCCTGATGTCACGGTTCTCCAGTTAATGGAGCATATGCCAGGGCCCGATTTCCCAACCGCCGGCATTATCAATGGTACTCAGGGTATTTATTCGGCTTACACCACGGGTCGTGGTCGCGTGCATATCCGGGGTCGTTATCATATTGAAGACGTTGATAAAAAAGGCAAAGAAGCCATTGTTGTTACGGAGCTGCCGTATCAAGTGAATAAGGCGCGGCTAATCGAGAAGATCGCCGAGCTGGTTCGTGACAAGAAAATCGAAGGTATTACTGAGCTGCGTGATGAGTCCGATAAAGACGGTATGCGCGTAGTCATTGAGTTGCGTCGTGACATGCTGCCCGAGGTTGTGGTCAATAATCTTTATAAGCAGACATCTTTGCAGACCGTGTTCGGTATCAACATGGTTGCGTTGCGTGACGGCCAGCCGCGTCTGCTTAATCTTAAAGAGATGCTTGAGGCATTCATCCGGCATCGTCGTGAAGTGATCACCCGCCGTACGATTTATCAATTGCGTAAGGCGCGCGACAGAGCCCATCTTCTTGAAGGTCAGGCTGTGGCGCTTGCCAACATCGATCCAGTTATTGCGCTCATTAAGGCATCACCGACACCTGCTGAAGCCCGTGTTGCATTGATTGGCGCAAGTTGGGAGCCGGGTGATGTGATCGACATGCTTGATCGTGCCGGTGGCGTGAGTACCCGCCCCGACAACCTCGAAGGTGAGGTGGGCTTGATCGACGGTTTGTACCATTTCTCAGAGGCTCAAGCACAGGCTATTCTGGAGCTGAAACTGCATCGTTTGACAGGTCTTGAGCGTGACAAGATTGTCAATGAATACAAGGATTTGTTGGAGCTAATTAAAGGCTTTGTTGAGATTCTTGAAAGCCCTGATCGCCTGATCGAAGTGATCCGTGAAGAGCTGGCTACCATCCGTGAAACATACGGTGATGAGCGTCGCACAGAGATCATTGAAGACTACAGCGATGTAACCATGGAAGACCTGATTCCTCAGGAAGATCTTGTGGTTACTCTGTCGCATGGCGGCTATGCCAAATCGCAGGGTCTCGATACCTATCAGGCACAGAAGCGCGGTGGGCGCGGTCGTTCTGCAACGAAGATGAAAGATGAAGATTTCATCGATAAGTTATTCGTTGCCAACAGTCACGACACACTGCTGTGTTTCTCAAGCTTGGGTAAGGTTTATTGGCTTAAGGTTTATCAGGTACCACGGGCGAGTCGCGGTTCACGCGGCAAGCCGATTGTGAACCTGCTGCCCTTGCAGCCGGAAGAGCGCATTAATGCTGTATTGCCGGTTAAAGACTTTGGCGGTGAGCATTTTGTGTTTATGGCCACAAGCCGTGGCACCGTTAAGAAGACCAATTTGGAAGCATTTTCGCGGCCTCGTACCAACGGCATTATTGCTGTGGATCTGCGTGATGGCGACAAGCTGGTTGACGTCGCGATGACCGATGGCCAAAGCGAAATTATGCTGTATGCCAGTTCGGGCAAGGCTATTCGCTTTAAAGAAGGTGATGTGCGTGTCATGGGTCGTGGCGCTGCCGGCGTGCGCGGTATTAGAGTCGCCGACGACCACGAAGTTATCGCACTTATTATTATAGGTGATGGCGAAGTACTGACGGCGTCCGAGAACGGCTACGGTAAACGTACCCCGGTATCTGATTTCTCAACTCAGGGTCGCGGTGGTCAGGGCGTTATCGCTATTCAGACCAGTGATAGGAATGGCCGCATGGTCAGTGCCTGTCAGGTTAATAATGAAGATGAAGTCATGCTGATTAGTTCTGCCGGAACCTTGGTAAGAACGCCGGTAGACGATATTTCGACACAAGGTCGTAATACTCAGGGTGTACGTTTGATCCGGATGTCTGGTGATGAGCGCCTGGTAGGGCTCGATCGTATTGTGACTTTGCAGGGTGATGATGAGTCGGAAGGCGATGACTCTGAAGGCACCGCAGATGAAGCCACCGAAGAATAGTTCGACCGGTTTGTTGCGTGTCCGGTTGATGTGTATTTGAAAAGGTTTTGTAGCATTGAGGTAATGCTCACAGCCTAGTCTAAGTTTTTGTTAATGGAATAAACAATGTCTCGTGTATTTAATTTTAGTGCAGGACCTGCAGCATTGCCGCTGGAAGTGTTGGAAGAAGCTCAGGCTAACCTTACCGATCTTGGTGGCTCAGGTATGTCTGTCATGGAAATCAGTCATCGCAGTAAAGCATTCATCAAGATTGCGACTGAGGCTGAGGCAGATCTTCGTGAGTTAATGGGAATCTCTGACGACTATGCAGTGCTATTCCTACAGGGCGGCGCAACGGCGCAGTTTGCATTACTGCCAATGAATTTGTGTGGTCCCGGTGAATCGGCTGATTATCTGATTACCGGCAGCTGGTCTAAAAAGGCTTATAAGAATGGCGCGGCAGTGACAAATGCCAACCTGGTTGCCGATGGTGCAGATTCTTCATATACCGATGTACCAGCAGCAGCCGATTGGAAGCTGAACCCGGATGCCAAGTATTTCCATTTTTGTCAGAATGAAACGATTGGTGGTGTTGAGTTTCATGAGCTACCCGAAACCAACGGCGTGCCATTGATTTCAGATATGTCATCAACAATTCTGTCTCGTCCTATCGATGTTAGTAAGTACGCTGTGATTTACGCCGGTGCCCAGAAGAATATCGGGCCTGCTGGTTTAACTATTGTCATCGCGCGTAAAGATCTAATTGAGAAGGGTGGCGAGAATTTGCCGCCTATTCTGCGTTATCAGACTCAGGCTGAAGCCGATTCAATGTCTAATACACCCCCAACCTTTGCCTGGTATCTGTCAGGCCTGGTCTTTAAATGGATCAAGCGTCAGGGTGGCCTTGAGGCAATGGGCAAAATCAATAAGCGTAAATCTGATTTGCTCTACAACGCTATCGATAGCTCCGGTTTCTATTCGAATCCGGTGGCTTTGCAATACCGTTCATGGATGAATATTCCATTCATTCTGGCTAAGCCGGAACTCGATGGTGAGTTTCTTGCGCAGGCAGAAAAAGCTGGTCTTATGAACCTGAAAGGGCATCGTTCTGTTGGTGGTATGCGTGCCAGTATTTATAACGCTGTGCCCGAAGCTGCGGTGCAGGCGTTGGTTGATTTCATGGCTGAGTTCGAAAAGAACAACGCATAAATCTGACCCTAAACTGAGTTCGGTGGCCTCGTTTGCGAGGCATCGGATATCTCACATTATTTTTAAATCTTCTAGTTAGTAGGCATTCATGTACAAAGTACTCACTCTGAACAACATTTCACCGGAAGGCCTTAAGTTGCTTCCTTCTGATCAGTACACCGTTGGTGATGACGTTGAATCACCCGATGCGATCTTGCTGCGTTCATACAAGATGCATGACGAAGAATGGCCTGACACAGTGAAGGCTGTCGCGCGCGCGGGCGCCGGTGTTAACAATATTCCTATTGATGCATTTACTAAGCGTGGCGTGCCGGTATTTAACGCTCCGGGTGCGAATGCTAACGCAGTAAAAGAGTTGGTCATCAGCGGCATGTTGTTGGCCGCTCGTAACCTTTGCCAGGCTTACCAATACACTCAGAACTTAGAGGGTGAAGGCGATGACCTTAATAAGAAGGTTGAGGCCGGTAAGAAAAAATTTGTAGGGTATGAGCTTCCTGGCCGTACTTTAGGCGTGATCGGCTTGGGTGCTATTGGTGTTCAGGTTGCAAATGCTGCTCATGCACTCGGCATGAACGTTATCGGTTTTGATAACCACATTACGGTGTCACGCGCCTGGCAGTTGTCTGCCGGTGTTGAGCAGGCTCGTAGCCTGGAAGATTTGTTCGGCCGCTCAGATATGGTGACATTGCATGTGCCGCTATTGGAAGACACCAAAAATCTGGTGAATGCCAAACGTATCGCAATGATGAATCAAAATGGCGTAGTGCTGAACTTTGCACGTGGCGGAATTGTTGATGATGCTGCTGTGCTGGCAAGTATCGAAGCAGGGCATTTGGGTCGTTACGTATCTGATTTTCCTTCACGCGAACTTATCGGCAATGACAGCGTTATTACGCTGCCTCACTTGGGCGCTTCTACCGAAGAAGCAGAAACCAACTGTGCAATTATGGTGGCGCAGAATATGCGCGATTATCTTGAGCAGGGCATTGTGCGTTACTCAGTGAATTTCCCTGAAGCCGATATGCCTCGTTCTACTGAGAGTCGAATTACGATTACGAATGAGAACAAGCCTAATATGGTTGCACAGATTTCAACTTGCCTGGCTGATGCCGGTTTGAATGTTGAAGATTTGTTGAATAAGTCACGTGGCGATATTGCCTACACCATTGTTGATCTCGATAGTTCTGTTCCAGACTCGACGCTGGATGCAATTCGCGCCATTGAGGGTGTTATTCAAGTGCGTTGTCTGGGGCAGTGCGGTTAGTTAGCCGACAGCCTCTAATTATTTATTTGTTGGGTATTTAGCGTTTTATTTTTGGGGATATCGCTATGTCAGATTCAAAGAATCAAGGTTCAGAAGACCTGACAGGTATTCGC
>CBDTTT010000117.1:0-5784 GCA_965363345.1 uncultured Chromatiales bacterium | reverse complement strand
CGGGTAGTCGCCGGTATGATCAGAAAATACGCCCTCCAGAACCAGAATCTCTTCACCCAACGGGTGATCGTGTTCCGAAAAATGTGCGCCGGGCTCATAGCGAACAATGCTGGTCGCATGCCCGCGCTCCGCATCTTCACGCGCCAGTTTCTTGCGTACAACGCCCGACACCGGACTGTCTTCCCATTCCGCGCCCTCGGTATCTACAACCACGCGCTTAGCAAAGTCCATGTTCAACAAAGTTGGTGCTCCTGATTTACGGTGACTATGGGGCGCATTCTATACCAGCTGCCTGGAAGAGACGCTTCGGCCAGAAGGTGTTTCAACGATTGTACTCGCGGGATGCAATTACCCCAACTGCATCCGCGCCACCGTCTATGAAGCAAGTGAACGCGACTTTCGTGTTGTAACAATAGCTGATGGCATCTCCAATTTTTCTGAGAACGGCTGGAGCGAACTAAGCTCCATCGGCATCAACCTCATGTCTGCACAAGAGTTCATCAGCGAACTCAATGGAAAGTGAACCCAATTTCATGCGTTTCCCTGCTATCCTTCGCGCGTGACATCTTCCGCGCAACAAATCCTACAAACCGTTTACGGCTACGATGAATTTCGTGGCCAACAACAGGTCGCCATCGATCGTGCTCTAAACGGCCAAGACTCGCTGATACTCATGCCCACAGGTGGCGGTAAGTCGGTCTGCTATCAGGTGCCGGCACAGCTGCTTGAAGGTACAGCGCTCATTGTCTCTCCCTTGATTGCTCTGATGCAGGATCAGGTAAGCGCATTGCACGAATTGGGCGTACCGGCTGCTTTTCTGAACTCGTCCCTCACACATGAGCAGCAACGGGAAATTACTGCACGGCTGCGTAACGGCGAACTCAAACTCCTGTACGTTGCCCCGGAGCGACTCATACAACCCGGCACACGAGCCCTGCTACAGAGTTTGCCTATCTCGCTGATTGCGATTGATGAAGCTCACTGTGTCTCGCAATGGGGGCATGATTTCCGGCAGGACTACCTCGCACTGCACGAACTGCGAGAGTGGTTTCCGGGCGTGCCAAGAATGGCGCTCACCGCAACGGCCACCGCCCTCACGCGCGAAGAAATTATCCAGCGACTGGCTCTCACCAATGCGGAAACTTTGGTTAGTAACTTTGACCGGCCGAATATCCGCTACCAGGTGCAGGCAAAGACAGATGCCAACAGGCAACTCGAACAGTTTTTAACCCAGCATCGCAATGAAGCCGGCATCATCTATTGCCTGTCACGCAAGAAAACTGAGAGTACGGCCGAACGACTCAATCGACAGGGTTTTACCGCGCTGCCCTATCACGCGGGCCTGGAACCCGATATCCGTGCCGAGAATCAACGTCGATTTCTGAATGAAGACGGTCTGATTATTGTTGCCACAATTGCTTTCGGCATGGGTATTGATAAGCCGGACGTGCGCTTTGTCGCACATCTGGACTTGCCCAAAAGCCTTGAGGCTTATTATCAGGAAACAGGTCGCGCCGGCCGCGATGGGCTTCCTGCCGAAGCCTGGATGATCTATGGCCTACAGGATGTCGTGCGGATCCGCCAGATGGCAGATGAATCCGTCGCGTCAGAAGAATACAAACGGCATGAGCGACAAAAGCTGGATACCCTGCTCGGCTGGTGTGAGATCACAAGCTGTCGTCGCTCACCGTTGCTAACCTATTTTGGCGAACCGTCAATCGCTAACTGTGGCAACTGTGACAACTGCCAGCAACCGCCGCTCACCCGTGATGGCTCGAAAGATGCGCAGAAGCTCTTGTCTGCCGTATACCGCAGCGATCAGACATTTGGCGCTGCCCACATCGTCGATATTCTACTTGGCAAACTCACGCCAAAAGTAAAACAGCATGGTCACAATGATCTGAGCGTGTTTGGTATAGGTGCCGACAAGCCTCAGCAAGCGTGGCGTTCAGTCATCCGGCAACTTGTTGTGCATGGCTGCCTGCGCGCTGACGCCAATCGCTACGGCGCACTGGTATTAACCGAGAGTGCCCGTGCCGTTCTGCGCGGTGAAGAAAGTGTTCAACTCCGGATAGACCCTGATACGCCTAAGAAACTCAGAGTAGGCGGCAGTGGCAAAGTACGTTCGACCGCCACCGATGCCGACATCGATACGGCAGACCTACCCATGTGGGAAGCGCTGCGCAACTGCCGACAGCGCCTGGCCTCGGAGCATGGCGTGCCACCTTATGTGGTCTTTCATGACAGCACACTCAAACAAATGCTTACCAATCGGCCACTAGATCTGGATGATATGCTGAGCATCAGCGGCGTAGGCAAGGCAAAACTCGATCGTTACGGCGAAGAGTTTTTAGCGGTACTCAGTGGGGTTGGCTAACCTTGCTTCATAAATCCCAGCCATAAAACCAGTCATAAAAAAAAGGCCTCCGAAACGGAGGCCTTTTTATTTAGTCTGATTCAGACCGGATGCTAATTATTCATCAACACTCAATACAACACGACGGTTCGCCGCTTTGCCTGACTCAGTTTCATTACTATCGATAGGATCGCTTGCGCCTTTACCGGCAGTGGTAATGCGGCTAGCAGCTACACCTTCACTCACTAAATACGCTTTAACTGAATCGGCGCGCGCTTCAGACAACTTCTGGTTACCTGTTGCTGAACCCGAGCTATCGGTATAACCGACGACGGTGATGTTTTTGTCTTCGTTATTACCGAGTGCTACAGCAACCTCAGCCAAAATAGCCTTGCCGGCCGCTGTGAGGTCTGCAGAACTACTGCCAAAGTTGGCACCAGACAATGACAACGATACGCCACAGCCCACTTCGTCAACTTCAACACCAGTAGGCGTTGCAGGACACTGATCATCGCGATTCAAAACGCCATCGCCATCATCATCACCTGCGCCTAAGTCGCAGCCATTGGCATCAACTTCAGTGCCTGCAGGAGTTCCCGGGCACTTATCATCTGCATCAAAAACACCATCGCCATCGGCGTCGTTATTGGCTGCAGCTACGACAGCAGCACCCGCGGCAACGGCGGCAACTGGCGCTGCTGAACTGGCACCAGAAGATTTGCTACCAAATGCATACTGAACACCAATATTGACTAAGATATCTGTCGCTGATGAAGGACTATTGTCGACCCAACGCCCCAACAACTCCGCGCGCAAAGACAGGCGGTCAGAACCAAGGTCAAGCAGAAAGCCCGGACCAGCCTGAAGCTCGATATCTTTCTGGCCTGCGAAGCCTTTAGGATCAGATTTCAGATAGCCCGCACCGGCCAATACGTAAGGTGTAAAACGCGAATCGCGGTTCCAAAGATACATGCCATTAATCGCAATGCCGGTTAACTTGGTATCAGGGCCGCCATTCTTGCCACTAAGATCCATGTAATCCAGCTCCACTTCGCCATTGAAGTGCTCGCTGAATGCTTTGCCTAAGCCCAGCTGAATTCCTTTAAGATCGCTTTTAACCTCACGGTCAGAATCGGGATCGATATAAGTCAACATGCCGGTGCCATACAACTGGCCAACCTGCTCACTTGCCATAGCAACATTGGCGGTCGCAATAGTTAGGATTGCGCTAACGGCGTAAATTAGCCGGGTCATTTTCATAATCATCTCCTGTCGCACTTGATGCGACACTCTGTTCAATTAATTGGTCGTTTTAGCCGGTTCGCCCGGTTTCGCGGCAATATCTGAAAGCCTTCCAGGTTGCGGGCGCATTCTAGTCTATGCAGACAATCTCGGGAACCCCAAATCACCCCTGCAATCGCAGGTAAAGGCTTCCGTTCAGGCCGTATCGGTTCTGGCGGCCTCTGACGGCACATCCATCTCATCTGTATCCATCACCCTATCCCAGAAGCGAAAATACAAAGCGTAATTGGTTTTGTACTTTAGGTGATGCACATTGTGATGGGTTGCCGATATCCAGTGGCGCCCCACAAAACCCCGCATCCAACTGTCAGGAAGAAGCTCATAGCCGGCATGATTGGTAATGCCCGTTACTGTCATCAGCACCAACATAAAGATCAACACACCGACATGAATGGGAATCGCATAGACCAACGCCGGCAAGATTAACGCGCCCACCACAGCCTCAGTCGGATGAAAGGAAAAACCCGCCCATGGGGTTGGCTGCCGTGATTCATGATGCACTTTATGCATCACCGGAAATATTTTCGGGTGATGCATGGCCCGATGCGTCCAATAGAAATAGGTGTCATGAATAAACATGTATATCGGCAAACTCAGTAGCAGATAAATCACACCGTACTCAGACACATCGAAATAGATCTGCGTCCCGCCACTACGCCAGGCCTCTATAACCCAAACGCCCGATGCCGCATAGATAAACGAAGACACTACCGACCAATAAATCTCATGCCGCATGATCTTTTTGGACGGCTCATTTTTTGCGAGCCGGCGAGCATGCACTTTTTCAGCAGGTCGCTTCCACAACGCCCAATAAAAGAAGCCCGCTAAGAGAAAATAGCGAAGCACGATGAAAAAGGTCAGTACCAACTCGGTGAACAGAAGGCTTGCAAAGCTGAAGGGGGGATATTCGGGCATAGGTGAGCACACACATTTTTAACAGACAGCGCATATTAACGCTAAACCGCCGGATGCGTTAACCCATAACGAAAAAGGCTTCCGTTTTCGGAAGCCTTTTCTTAGCTCAAAGCCCAACAGCGATACTAAACCTTACGTCGAAAACCGAATAAACCAGCGATGGTCGACTTAAGCCTAACAGGCAAATCGCTACAGCAGATGAAAATGACGCTCAATTCCGCCCCAACTGAACATTGGAAATAATGCTAATCGCTAATAGCTCGGCCAAAGAAACTTCGTGTTTTCCAGCAACGCGCCGTAAACCAAAGATAGGAAACGCCAACAGCGACAAACGAAAGAGCCACGATAGAGTCATCCACAGAATAATAGCGAAAGAAAATACCTACGGCACAACCTAGCCCAGCCAGTGAGCACATAATCATGATCGTGTTGCTCACACTAATGCCGGAACGCACAAACAGATGATGCAGATGCTCCGCATCTGCTTCGAACGGTGAGCGGCGCTTTAGGATGCGACGAATCATAATGGTGACGGTATCAAGCACTGGGATGGCCAAAAACCACAAACCAACTGGAGGACTCACGATGGGCGGAGATGTTTGAGTGATCTCGATAACTGACCAGATAAGGGCCAGGCCAAGCATCATACTGCCGGCATCACCCAGAAAAACCCATGCACTGCTCCGCCAGAACACCCTCTGGTTAAGGATCAAAAATCCAATAATTGAAGCAGACAATACATTGAGGAGCTGCAACTCATAACCGCCACCCCAAAGGGTATTTGCAGTTCCGATGCCCAACAGCATAACCAGAGCCATGTTGCCGCTAAGCCCATCAAGACCATCGGTCATGTTCACGGCATTAATGAGGCCAACGGTGATAAACACCGTAAATGGAACGGCAAAGACACCTAAATAGATAATCTCACCCGAGAGCGTTATGGCGCCGAGGTCACCTAGCACAATGTCTGCACCGTAGACCATGACAAAACTAGCGCAGGCGGCAATTACCAGTCGAATTAGCGGCGACAGACCGAAACGATCATCTAATGCACCGGTAACTACGAGTAAAGACGCGGCGACAAGAAATGCCAGCAGGGATTGATTTGGCTTATCAGTGAATATTGAGAAATAGCTTTCAAGGGCGAAAACCAGCCCTAACGACGCTAAGATAGCGATGCCACCAACTAACGGAACAGAGCCAGTATGGCG
>CBDTTT010000116.1:0-5818 GCA_965363345.1 uncultured Chromatiales bacterium | reverse complement strand
ACCCACTTCAGGGTCGAGCTCATTGGCACTCGAATTCGTACACATAACCCAGCCGCAGAACACCGCCATCGCCAAGCCACCCAGAGGCAGCATGATGTTACTGGTGAGAAAATCGAGGTTGTCGAAGAACGTGCCTTTTAAGAAGGTGAAGTCGCTCAGCGTGTTGAACGAGAGCACCGTCAGGAAACCCATTGCCCAGATCAACAGACCAACCAAAGATGAGGCGACCGGACGTTTGAAATCGCGGCTTTCCATCAGCCAGACTACCGCCGGTTCCATCAGACTAATGGCCGATGTGAGCGCGGCAAATGCCAACAACAAAAAGAATAAGGCCGCGAAGAACATACCACCGGGCATCTGCCCGAATGCCAGCGGCAGCGTCTCGAAGACCAGCCCGGGGCCGCTTGTAGGATCAAGCCCGTTGGCAAATACGATAGGAAAAATCACCAAACCAGCCAGAATTGCAATGGCGGTATCCGCGCAGACCACAACGAATGACGTCTTAATAATGGAGGCATCCTGTGGCAGATAAGCTCCGTAGGCCATGACTGCACCCGTACCAATACTCAACGTAAAGAAGGCCTGGCCCACAGCAGCCAAAATCATCTGCGGGCTGAGTTTTGAGAAGTCGGGTTCAAACATAAAATTAAAGCCCTGCTCAAACTCTCCCATGTTAATCGCGTAGCCAAGTAGCACCAGCATGAAGATCACCAGCGCCGGCATCATAAATTTGACCGCACGCTCGATGCCCCGCTCGACACCCAGAGCGACCACCAAAACCGTCGCACCAATAAATAGGGTGTGCCAAAAACCTGATTCCTGAATACTGCCAGTAAGATCGCCAAAGACGGTCGCTACAACTTCTGGTGTCGGATTCGCAAATACACCCGCCATCGATTTAAAGATATAGGCAACCGTCCAACCGGCAATCACACTATAGAAAGATAGAATCAGAAAGCCGGCGACTGCGCCACTCGCGCCGACCATGCCCCAGGCTTTAGAGCCCGACTCTTCTTCGCCGAGCAAACTCATCGTAGCAACCGGGTTGCGACGCCCGCGTCTGCCAAGGAGTATCTCAGACATCATGATAGGCAAACCCACCCCGAACACGCACAGCAGATAGACCAGCACAAACGCGCCACCACCATTCTGCCCAGCGACATAAGGGAACTTCCAGATATTGCCCAAGCCGACAGCGGAACCGGATACGGCGAGCACAAAGGCAAAGCGCGATGACCAATGGCCATGTAAGGAGGTGCGTTCTGATTGCTGTATGTTGTTCTCGACCATCCCAGTCTGTTCCCGGCTCTGAGTTTGTGTGGAATTTAACGATAATTTTGCGGTTAATGAACTGCGTTGATGCAATACACCACAAATGTTGGCAGGATTGTAAACCAAAGTGAGCATTAACGGCTGTTTCAGCCTTCAGATACCTTTATCCAACGATGGCAAAGCCAAATAAAAACTCGGGTGACGATCGCTTGATTGCAAAAAACCGCAGAGCGAGTTACGACTACTTTATCGAAAAGGACTTCGAGGCCGGTTTGTGCCTGGAAGGCTGGGAAGTAAAGAGTTTGCGGGCTAAAAACGTCAGTATGAACGAGGCCTATGCAATTATTCAGAATGGTGAAGCCTTCTTGGTGGGTGCGACTATCACTCCACTAAAAACAGCCTCCACCCATATCAACCCTGAACCGGGTCGGGCACGAAAGTTGCTGCTGAATCGTCGCGAACTCGATGTATTAATCGGTAACATCGAGCGCAAAGGCTTTACTTTAGTGCCGCTCAACCTGCACTGGACCCGCGGCAGAGCCAAGCTCCAAATCGGTTTAGCCAAGGGTAAAAAGCAACACGATAAGCGCGCCGACGACAAAGACAAAGATTGGAAGCGACAACAAGCCCGCATCATGCACAAAGGATAATAGCTTTATTAATCAATAGAATATAACCATATTCTAAAATAGAAATCACCATAAGAACCACATAATTGCGACGCAACACATTGCGTTTGAACCCTTTCGCCCTACACTTGTCTAGTACATAGAGTTTCAAAAAACACGGGGGCGACATGGCTTCGACGTGGGTAGCGAAACTTTGAGTGCATGCCGAGGCACAGATTACCTCGTTAATACAGCTGTAAAACTTTTAGTTGCAAACGATGACAACTACGCACTAGCTGCTTAAAAACCAGTCTTTAGTGCCATCGGCCTGACATGTGTCTGTACGTTCAGATCCCGGTGTAATTTATGCAGAATCGCGTGGCGGTATGTTTGGGGCCAAGACGTTAAACCTTTACTAAACTGGCTGTAGGTTTACCCTGCCCGTTGGGTTGCCTGCAGTGAGATTAAAAACGGTATAAGCATGTAGACCTTAAAGCAGAGTGCTCGCGGACGCGGGTTCGATTAGTAACATGGTCGCCATGGGGAGTGATCCCCATTGGAAAAGAGAGCTCAAACGGTGAACGCTAAGGGGAAGGCCCTATGCCAACGCCGTCGGGTCAACGGGAAACCGGTAAGCCCGCTAGAGACTCATAGGCTTCTACAGCCTGGCTTCATTTGTCAGGTCACGAAGTACTAGGGTAGGTAACAGCTAAATCGTTACTTACAAACGCTCTCCCCTGCAGCAATGCAGGTGAAGGAATAGTCCAGCCCATATCGAAAGGTATGGAACCAGCTGTCCCGCCGCCTCCACCACACTTGCGTGTGTTTGTTGCACGCAAATCAAGGGTTCCGAAGGAGCTCTTATGCTTTTTACCTAAAGAGCATCGCCTGCAAAGGCGGATATAAATCAGCCTCGCTTTGCGGGGCTTTTTTATTGGGTGCATTTCCGACAAATGACCCAGCCCTAGCCAGCTAAAGCACTTCGCACGTAATCATGCCGTCGGCGGCCAGATCAGACACCCGAAACTCCACGCCCATGTCACGGGCATAGACTTCCAGTCGCGGGCGGGTCCAGAGGTTGTGCACTTCTTCTTCAGTCAGATCCATTTGCCCCATGCGCACGCAAGCCTCAAGCCCGCCTTTAAACGGCGATACCCAGGTGCGCTTGCCCGGTTCAACTGTTGTGTCTAGAACCAGCTGATAATGACACTCGGTAATATCAAACACGGCTTCTAATGCCAATTCTTTGTTGCCGGTTTCTTCGATAAGCTTTTTGATGCGGGTATTAACCGGCACCATCATGACGCGATCATGCTCAACGTATTGTTCGAGCATGCCGTTATTCTTGGCAAACTGCATGGCGCCCAGATGCGCCAGCACTAAAGCACCGTTCACATGATGTTGATATGGCTGGGTTTGATTCAGCGTCTTAATAACCATATTCATGGCCTGCCCAAGCAAAGCTTCGCGTCCTTCAAAGCCGCCGCCGTGCTCTTCTCGCCAGTGTGCCGGCCGCTTGGGTTTCGCATCAGCCGCACTACTGCCACCGCTGACGCGCTCGATTGATTCATTCTTCGCCATAACCTGTCTCCTGAACAATTGGGTCACACCCTACCTCCTAATATAGTCCCGACCGTAACAACTTGGAATATATAGATCGGACATCCACTTCTGTGCGGCACACAGGCAGCCTCTAAAGCGCTATTATTTGTTGAATATAAATAGGCTGTGAATCATCGCGGCCCAAAAATCGCATGGAAGTGCATCATGACACCTGCCAGCCTGCTCAAATTCTCCCGCGTCCCTCCGGCCTGGATAGCACCCGGCGTTTTGCTCGCATGGGTTCTGGATACCTATCTGCCGGTTTACGAGTGGCTCCCTGCTCCATGGAGTTATATCGGCGCAGGCATCGTGTGGTTTTTAGCATTGGCGTTGACCGGTGCAGCCGCTCGCGAACTGGCGCGCAATAACACCAGCCTGTATCCCAATGGTGAATCCTCCGCACTGGTTACCGAAGGCCTGTATCGCTATACGCGTAACCCGATGTACCTGGGCATGGCACTGCTGGTTCTGGGTGCGTCTTTATTCTTAGGCAGCATTACTGCCCTGCTTGGAGTGGTGTTATTTTGCGTGGCACTTCAACAGCTATTTATTCTTCCTGAAGAACAGCGGCTGACGGGCTGGTTCGGCGATGATTACCGCGCCTATTGTCGGCAGGTGCGGCGCTGGCTTTAAACCGGGCACAACATCCAAGCGCCCTTCTTGCACGAACTCTTGAACAACTCAAAGACTTACCGGCTAGTGACCCAGGCTTTAGAAAAAGCTTGAGGCAAAAAGCCCAGCGCCTAGAATAAATACTATGAATGAAACGAAGATCGAACCGAAAAGCACCAAACTCCTACTTGCCCTGCTGTTTACCGGCACATTAATGGGCGCACTCGATCTCGCTATTATCGGCCCCGCATTGCCGGTAATTCAGGCCGAGTTCAATATGCAGCAACGTGAACTGGCTGGACTGATCAACTCCTATACTCTGATGCAGATGCTTGGCGCGCTATTGCTCGCAAAATTTGCCGATCGGGTCGGTCCACGGCTTATTTATATAATCAGCATTGTGCTATTTGCGACGGGCTCGCTGCAGATCGTGCTAGCAGAATCGGGTTGGATGCTCAATTTCGGGCGCGCTATGCAGGGCTTCGGTGCAGGAGGCCTGTTTCCGGCGGCAGCGTCGGTAATTGGTGCCAGGCTACCCCCTCAAGAACGTGGACCCGCACTTGGCATTCTTGGCGCGGTATGGGGCCTTGCGTTTCTAGTTGGCCCCATTCTGGGCGGCATCTTCCTGCGGTTTTCGTGGCATTGGCTGTTTGCGATTAATCTACCGATTGCCTTTGTACTAATCATCGGTGCGATAAAAATGTTGCCAGGGCATAGCGGCCGCGAACCCGCCCCGTTCGATATTCAGGGCACCATAGTCCTCATGCTCGGTCTCAGCGCTCTAATGCTCGCCGTGAGCAGCATAGACAGCACAGCACCGTTGGAAAGCTTGCTGAGCCTGCCAGTAAGCGGTGGCATGGTTCTATTTCTGCTACTCGCGGCTATTTTCTGGCAGGTAGAAAAACGCGCGCATGATCCTATTGTGCGCCCCAACCTGTTTAACTCGGCGCAGGTGCGCAAGAGCTGTATTATTTCCACCGGTGTCAGTGCCGTGCAGGCCGGCAGCATCTTTATCCCCGCGCTGCTGGTTGTCTCGCTCGATGTCTCACCAGCTAACTCGGCATTACTCCTTTTACCCGGCGTCATCGGCGCCACAGTAATGGCGCCTGTCGCGGGCAGACTCATCAACAAAACCGGCACGCGGATAATTCTGGTGGTCAGTCAGATACTGGTGTTGATAGCACTCGCGGTGTATGCCTTTACGGACCTGACCATCACAAGCTTCATTCTTGTCAGCATTCTGTCAGGTATCGGTTCCGCCGGTCTGGTAGGCGCCCCGCTGCGGTTCATCATGCTGGCCGAAGCAGGTGCAAGTGACCGTGCCAGCGCCCAAGGTATTCTCAGCGTAACCTCTTCCATGGGTCGTATCTTTGGCGCTTCTGCAGTAGGCGCCGTCGCCGCATCATATGGCGGCGAAGTCACTGGCTATCAAGCTGCGTTCGCAGGCCTTGTGGTGCTGGGTATTCTCGTGATGCTTGCAGCCACAACGCTCAACTCCAAATCAGCGGAAGACGCTTCTGCCGCTGAGAAATGGGCGGCACAAAGTACCTAATACCGCATCGCGGGCAAGTTGGTTTCTGCAACATCATGCGTTGCATGTGGTCGGCAACGCCTCACTACATTGTGAACATAGATAGTCAATCAGTAATTTGGCCCCGCAGCACCCGGCATGCAACAACTGGCGTCCCAAATTTTATAAGGACATTTTCAGTAGAGTGATCCTG
>CBDTTT010000115.1:0-5821 GCA_965363345.1 uncultured Chromatiales bacterium | reverse complement strand
GGTAAACCCGGCTTCACCCGGGTCATTGTTATCGATGGCGGGGTGGGGGCCGGCTAGTGTTAGTCGCCCTTTGTCACGCAGTGCTTCCAGTCTTGCAAGATGAGCAGGACGGGCTTCCAAACGTTTAGATAGGCTGTCGGGGGTGTCCTGACTAATGATGGCGTAAAGCATTAATTAATCCTTTGTTTCGTCTGAAGTGGCGGTAGCCCCATCCTCTTCACTGCGGGCCGATATCCAGAATGCCTGCAGAATCATAAACACGAACGTGAGTCCGAGCAGTCCGAAGAGTTTGAAGTTGACCCACACCGCCTCATCAAAGTTATAGGCAACATAGATATTCGCGGTGCCTGAAACCAGAAAGAATGCAGCCCACATTAAATTGAGTGTGCGCCAATGCGCGGGTGTCAGTGTTATTTCGCCTTTGGCTACTGAGTCCATGATTCGCTGGATAATCGTTTTTTCACCAATAAACTGGCTGCCAACAAAGGCCAGGGCGAAGGCCCAGTTCAGTACTGTAGGTTTCCATTTAAAGACTAAATCATTGTTCAGGAAGAGGCTGATGCCGCCAAGTACGATAACCATTGCCGCAGATATCAGCATCATTTTGTGAACTTTCCGCGTAAAGGCATAGGTCAATATGACCTGAATGCCCA
This sequence comes from uncultured Chromatiales bacterium, assembly GCA_965363345.1. GTDB lineage: Bacteria > Pseudomonadota > Gammaproteobacteria > Steroidobacterales > JABIQA01. The sequence goes on along the minus strand of CBDTTT010000115.1, from coordinate 5,168 downwards.
TGGCAGCCATAATAACAATGATGGCTGTACTAAAGTCTTTGGTGACCCAGTAGGTCACAGCAAAGGCCAAGACGGGTAAAAAGTCGAGTAAAGCCTGCATTAAAATCATGTCCGTAAATTAGGAAGGCGAATGATACTGAAATTCACTACACTTCTGGGCTGAAATTGCAGTGAAACCCGAATTTTCTCGGGCTTCGCACTATCGGCAATACCATTGATGGTTCAGCTTTAAGCTAGATAAGGGATTATGGCTCAGTTATTTCATGTTCATCCGGACAACCCGCAGCCGCGCCGCATATCGCAGACGGTTGATATTCTCCGTCGCGGTGGCCTGATCGCCTATCCCTCCGACTCCAGTTATGCCCTCGGCTGGCATATGGGTGACCAGCAGGCAAGCAAAGAGATTCAGCGAATCCGCAGTACCGATAAGAAACACAACTTCACATTGGTGTGTCGCGATCTTGCAGAGCTGGCGAACTATGCCAAGGTCGAGAACTGGGCATACCGATTGCTAAAGAGCCACACTCCCGGCCCCTATACTTTTATATTGCAGGCGACTCGTGAAGTGCCGCGTCGTTTGCAAAACCCCAAGCGTAAAACTATTGGTCTGCGGGTTCCCGATCATCCGGTGCCTCAGGCAATACTGGAGGCGCTCGGTGAGCCGATGATGAGTTCGTCTTTGATACTTCCTGGCTATGACATGCCGCTAACAGACCCAAACGAAATATTGCATCGGCTCGGTAAGGATATCGATGCAATTATTGACAGCGGCAACTGCGGCATAGATCCGACTACGGTAATTGATCTCACCGGCGAATTTCCGGTGGTGGTGCGCCAAGGCAAGGGAGATGCATCGGACTTTATTTAGAAGGCATCCGCCTTTTTCATATCTTTACCGAATGCCTTAACCCTATAATCTCCCGCATGGCAGCCGATATTTCTCAAATCATCCAAACAGCTTCAGTTGCTGCCATCCCGATTCTATTTGCGATTACCTTGCATGAAGTTGCTCATGGCTGGGCAGCACGGTATTTCGGCGATCGTACGGCAGAGATGCTGGGTCGCCTGTCGTTGAACCCGATCAAGCATATTGATCCGATGGGCACGATTCTGGTGCCCATGCTGACCCTGTTTTTTAGTGGTTTTCTATTTGGTTGGGCGAAGCCGGTACCCGTTAATTTCAATGCGCTGAGACATCCGAAAAAGGATATGGTTTGGGTTGCACTTGCGGGACCTGCGTCAAATATTGTCATGGCATTTGGCTGGGCGATCATTTTGAAGCTGACGTTGCTGCTCGGCGGTGGTGGGGCGGGCGTCCCTGAATTCTTTCAGAAAATGGCCGAGATAGGCGTGTTTTTCAATGTCTTACTGGCGGTTTTTAATTTGATGCCGATACCCCCTCTAGACGGCGGCCGGGTGCTGCGTGGTTTGGTTAATGATTCCATCGGAAATCTTCTCGATAGAATTGAGCCATTCGGGCTTATAATCGTTATGGGGTTGTTGTTCATGGGGGCGCTTTGGACTCTAATTCGACCTCTGATGACACTAATACAAAACATCATCCTTTCTCTAGTGGGGCTATAAAGCGGTGGGACATGACTGAAACGGATAAGCAATCCGGCCCGGAATTAACAGTGGTTGCAACGGCAGATCAGCGCAAAGCTGCGATGCTCGCTGCAAGCCCGAATGCCGACGCTACAGCGAACCCCGAGCAGGCTGAAATGCCTTTTGCGGTTGTCGATGGCGAGGCTGTTACTCAGTTGCCGCAGGATCTTTACATTCCGCCTCAGGCCCTGGAAGTATTCTTGGAGGCTTTTGCCGGACCGCTTGATCTGTTGTTGTATCTGATCCGTCGTCAGAACATGGATATCCTCGATATCCCGATAGCAAAGATTACCGAGCAGTACGTTGAGTACATCGATTTGATGACCGAGCTGCAACTTGATCTTGTCGGTGATTATCTGCTGATGGCTGCGATGCTCGCAGAAATTAAGTCCCGCATGTTGCTGCCTCGCTCAAGAGAAAATGACGAGGACAACGAAGACGATCCTCGTGCCGAGTTAGTGCGTCGTTTGCTTGAGTACGAACGCTACAAGGGTGCTACCGATAGTCTTGAGGGAATGCCGCGAATGGAGCGGGATATCTTTACGGCCAGTATCGATCCGGGCAAACGTGAGGTTGTTACGCAACTGCCGGACGCTACATTGGATGAATTGCTCGTTGCTTTCCGTGATGTATTGTCGCGGGCAAAATTTAACGCCCATCATCACGTTAAGGCTGAGCAACTGTCAGTTCGTGAGCGCATGACCGACGTGTTGGACCGGCTCAATGCGAACAGCTTTGTAGAGTTTGTTCACTTGTTCGATCCCGAAGAGGGACGTATGGGCGCCGCGGTTACTTTGCTGGCGCTGCTTGAACTGCTGAAGGTAGGCATTATTGAAGTGGTTCAGCCAGAGGCTTTTACCGCAATTCATGTGCGTGCCACAGGCGGCACGCATCAAATTTCTGATGAACAGGCTTCTGAAGCCGATTCTTATTCCGGATCATAAGTAGATAAGGCGACATGGAAAATAAGGAACTTAAAAACGTTGTTGAGGCTGCATTGCTTGCAAGCGGTGAGCCACTCTCAGTCGATTCTCTTTGCGGTTTGTTCGGTAAAGATGTGGAACCACCCAGAGATGAAATCCGGGTGGTTATAAAAGAGTTGCAGGAGGAGTATCAAGATCGCGGAATGCGCCTGATTGAGGTGGCCAGCGGTTTCCGTATCCAGGTTGCTGAGTCAATGACTCCCTGGCTGCAAAAGCTTTGGGAAGGACGCCCACCAAGATTCTCCCGCGCGCTGATGGAAACTCTTGCCATTACTGCATATCGCCAGCCGCTGACGCGCGGCGATATTGAGGAGATTCGAGGGGTTGCAGTAAGTACCAATATTGTTCGCAATCTGCTTGATCGTGGCTGGATTCGTCCGGTTGGTCAGCGTGATGTACCTGGTCGTCCAACCTTGTACGCGACGACCAAAGGGTTTCTCGATTATTTCGGATTGAAAAAGCTCGAAGAGTTGCCTCCATTGGCAGAGTTGCAGGAGTTGGATCCGGTTAATGTGCAGTTGGAGCTAAGTGTTCCTGCAGAAGAGAAGGTGCTGCCCGAGGGCGTTGCACCAGGTGGCGCCGAGCCTTTGGTGGCAATTGCGGAGGTCAATGAGCTTCCGGATGAACCGGCATCAGTAACGTCGCTCGACGATGTTCGTGATGCGGCAGCTGATGAGTCGAATCAAACCGATGCCGATGAGATTGTTGATGCTCAGGCTGAGTTGCTTGCAGATGACGCAGATACTGAGGTCGTCGAGGTGCTTGAGCCGGATGCAGACGATGGCATGGCCGCACAGAATGGCAACATTTCTCATGAAGAGTCTGTTGCCGACACCGATGAAGTTGCAGAGCTGGTTTCTGCCACTGTTACCCCAATTAAGTAGCCCGATAGAGCTAATTCGATATGGCTGAAGAGCGTCTCCAGAAATGGCTGGCAAATGCCGGTCACGGTTCACGCCGTCAGTTAGAAGGTCTTATTAAAGAAGGCCGGATCAAAGTCGATGGCAAGGTTGCCGAGCTGGGCTGCAAAGTTGTCGGCGATGAACGCATATCTATCGATGGTAGGTTTATCCGCACGGTCAACGCTAAGCGGGTTGATCGCACCATCATGTATTTCAAGCCGCCCGGCGAGATCTGCACCCGTTCTGATCCTGAAAAGCGGGATACCATATTTGATTCTTTGCCCAGAGTAAGCGATGCCCGTTGGGTCAGTATCGGTCGACTTGATGTCGCGACATCGGGTTTATTGCTGCTTACTACCGACGGTGTCTTGGCAAATAAGCTGATGCACCCCAGCAGTGAGGTTGCACGTGAGTACGTGGTACGTGTATTGGGCGAGCCCACGGATGAAGAATTGCAGCAGTTACGCACCGGTGTCGAGCTGGATGACGGCATGGCTCGCTTTGAAGGGCTCGATTTTACACGTGGTGAGGGCTCGAATCGCTGGTACAGGGTTATGCTGAGAGAAGGGCGTAACCGTATTGTGCGTCGACTCTGGAACCATTTTGGTTATGACGTGAGTCGTCTGATGCGGATCAGTTTCGGGCCTATACAGCTGCCCCGTGGGCTAGGGCGCGGCAAGTTTCGTGACCTTACGCCGAAAGAGCTTAACGCCCTAAAGCGGATTGCTTATCCAAAGGGTTTCCCTAAACAAACAAAGGCTTAAAAAGCTTTCTTAATGCTTTTTATTCTGACAGTTAATGCTTTCGCCATTAATCTCTACGCTGTCTTTACCCATCAAAAATAGATAAGTATTCATGATCTCTTCAGGCGCTTTGAGCGTTAAAGGGTCTTCACCCGGGAAGGCGCTCGCACGCATATTGGTGCGTGTGGCTCCGGGGTTAATGCAGTTAGACCGCATCGGGGTATTGTCGACCTCATCAGCCAGCACTTCCATCAGGCCTTCGGTGGCAAATTTAGAGACCGCATAGGCGCCCCAGTAGGCGCGACCTTTCCGGCCAACACCACTCGATGTAAATACTATTGAGGCGCCATCTGACTTTTTCAGCATGGGCAGCAGCGTGCGGGTGAGCACAAATTGGGCATTTACGTTGACGTGCATGACTTCCATGAAGCTGCCAACCGGGAATTGCTCAAGAGGCGCTCGATGCCCGAGGATGCCAGCATTGTGCAGCAGTCCATCCAGTCGTCCGAACTCCTGTTCGATCTGAATGGCGAGGTTCTCGTAGTCGTCTGCAACGGCGGTGCGGAAGTCGAGCATTGCGATACTGGGGCGTGCGCCTCCTGCGGCAACAATCTCATCGTAGGTGGCTTCGAGTTTTACCTTGGTTCTGCCCAAGAGTAGAACGGTGGCACCATGTGCCGCGTATGCCAGGGCGGCGGCTTTACCTATGCCGGCACCCGCACCGGTGACCATGATCACGCGCTCTTTAAGCAAGTCGGAGGGAGCCTTATAGCCTTGCGCTTGGGTGTTCAATGAATCTGTCATCGTCTTCTTCAGTATTAAATAGGGTTAATGAGCTTAGTCATCAGAACTATCGGAGCGGTCGGGTGTGAGTGCTTCTGTAATAGGTCTGGGAATTGTTTCGATCATCGGTGGTTCTACCGGAGTGTTTTTGC
>CBDTTT010000114.1:0-5823 GCA_965363345.1 uncultured Chromatiales bacterium | reverse complement strand
CAAAACCAATGCTGCTGGCTTCGAGTACGCCTTCTATGCTCCAGTATTCACGTGGGATGAACGCTTCGATTTCTTTTTCGCGCTCGGTAATCAGTCTAAGCGAGGGGCTTTGCACACGGCCCGCAGACAGTCCCGCCGTGATCTTTTTCCACAACAGTGGTGAAAGATTAAAGCCAACTAGATAGTCTAATATTCGTCTGGCCAGATATGCATTTACTAAGTCTTGCGAGATGTCGCGAGGCTTGAGGATGGCATCCTGAATGGCCGATTTAGTGATCTCATTAAAGACAATGCGATGTACCTTCTTGTTCTCGAGGAGACCGCGCTCTTTCAGAATCTCATCTAAATGCCACGAGATAGCTTCGCCCTCGCGATCTTGGTCAGTCGCGAGATATAGGGTGTCAGCTTTCTTTAGTGCTTTGATGATTTTATCAACGTGCTTCTCGTTGCGCTCGATCAACTCGAAGTGCATTTCATAGTCATTTTCAGTATCAACCGCGCCATTCTTGCGGATCAGGTCACGTACATGACCATAAGATGCGAGAACTTTGAAATCTTTACCGAGGTACTTCTCAATAGTTTTGCATTTGGCCGGTGACTCTACGATGACGAGATTGCTGCTCATTATTGTTTATGCCTGAACTGTGTTGTTTTAAAAAACGCCAAAAAATCTGACGTTAAAATCTGACGCTATAAATGCGAAACCGCGACAGTGTCGCGGTTGAAGGTATACCAAAAGCTATTTCTACATCACTATATTAGTGCACGGGACCATCGTGTTCGTCAAATACCAAATCTTCCATGCGAGCAAATGCCGCCTCTTCTCCGGGCTGACTAAACAGCACCATGAGCACTACCCATTTCACATGGTCGACGTCTATTTCGACAGAATCGAGCGCCATAACACGGTCTATAACCAGTTCCCGTTGCATGGCTGACAGAATGCCAATCTGCTCAAGATAGATAATATAGCCACGACAAGCCGTATCCAGACGGGTCATTTCAAACCGGCTGAACATTCGTGAGGAACGATTAAGTGGTTGGTTGGCAAACGGTCGACCGTTTGCATCGGTTAGTTCTTCTAACCAATCCAGCGCCCTATCGACCTGCATTTCGCCGAAGCCGGCGGTTAGCAGTTCTTCGCGCAAAATAACCTGGTCGGGTTCCTGTTCTTCTTCCGAGAAGTTTTCGAACAGGTACATAAGCACATCAAGTACTGTCTCACCCATCTAAAACAAGCCCTTTTTTATTGCGATTTAGCGTTTCGCTGGTATCGACCGCCCGATAGTGAATCGACGCGATCTTCCAACTCCATGATTAGGAGCATGGAGGAAACCTCTTCCGGCGTCAATCCGCTGCGCTCAACAAGCGCGTCAACATTGACCGGATCCCACCCCATCATCGTTAGCAATTTTTCATAACCTTGCTTTGCTGCGCTATTTGCCGGTTTGTTGGGCGATATAGGGTCTGGCGAACTAGATTGCTGCCCGCTTTCAGTATCGAGAGCCGCCTGCATGCCAGAAATAGCAACGACTGCGAGTGGCCCGAGCTCATTGATGATTTCGTCAGCTGTCTCGATTAGCTTGGCCCCTTGCTTAATAAGACTATGACAGCCTTTGCTTTGCGGGCTGTGAATTGACCCTGGAATTGCAAATACCTCACGGCCTTGTTCGGTTGCGTAGCGCGCCGTGATCAAGGCGCCGCTGCGACTGCCGGCTTCTACCACTAGCGTGCCAAGGCTTAGACCGCTGATTATCCGGTTGCGACGGGGGAAGTGATCTTTGTGTGGGCTGGTGCCGGGAGGAAACTCACTGACCAGAGCACCGTGTTGTTCGATATCGTTTGCCAGAGCAACATTCTTGGCCGGATACACCTGGTCGAGCCCGTTGCCGCATACCGCTATGGTTGCCTTACCGGCTTTAAGGCTGGCCACGTGCGCTGCAGAATCAATACCCAGAGCGAGTCCGCTAGTCACGATAAAGCCCGCATTGCTGAGATGGTGCGCGAACAATGCGGCGGTTTCGCAGCCGTTAGCTGTTGCGTTGCGGCTACCAACGATAGCGATTTGGGGCAGGCTGAGAAGTATCGGGTCACCGGCAACAAATAGCGCAAAAGGTGTTTGGGCGCACTCCTTTAGTAGCGGTGGGTAATCCGGATGCTGCCAATGTATTAAATGATGTGATGGATGTTGCAGCCATTCTTTAGCCAGATTTAGCTGATCAGGGTCGGGCGCTAGCAGGCTATTTGCGACAGCTTCTTTAAGGCCTGCAGAAGTGAGCGCGCTTTTTGATGCCCCACAGATTGCATCGGGGCTGCCGAAGCGCTCTAGTAAAGATTGTGCAGCGGCCGGGCCCAGACCTTTGGTAATGCATAGTTGCAGCCAGGCTGCTTGTTCAGAATGCTGAGTCATTGGAATAGCTGTTAGCCCTGCGATTACCACAAATAAAAACGCCCGGACCTAAGGCCCGGGCGTTGTTTAGTCGCTTAAGCTTAAGGTATTAGGGGTTGCGAACCCGGTCTAACACACGAATCTCACTAGTAGCATCCATGATAAGCGCATAACTGGTGTTCTCTTCCGGCTTCAATACTAGTAGAAGCCCAATGCGTTCATCTGGCAAGGTGAATTTCTCACCCGGAGCGCTGATTATTGAGCGATCAGTGCTTTCTAAGCCGCGGCTCCAGATAGACAGCACATGTCCTTGTTCCAGTCCGTCATCGATTCCGCGGTTAATAATAACCATTTGGTACTGTCCGATCATAGACACGCCGTCTTTAACTGCGACAAGCTGACCATCAATTTCCTGCTCGGGACCGCGCGGATATACGTTTAGCGGCGGAATGGTATTGATCTGCATTACCCGGTCACCTACTTTGGATTCGCGAGTTGTATCATTCAGAAGCAGCTTCGATGTCTCGCCAGCAACGGTAACCGTGGCGGCACCCACATAAACTATTTCATAGCCAAGATCATTGCCAGTATCAGGGTCTGTCAGCTTCGTACCTAGACGAATGATCCGATACAACTCACCTTCCATTGGATTTTCGAGGCCGCGGACATAAACACTATCGCCTGCGCCTGCAACCATGCCATCTGGAAGTGCAGAGACTTTTGCTAGTTTGTTGTAATCGCTTTTGCTAGCTACGCCTGCACGGGTTAGGAATGCAGAGATACGGTCGAAGGGTATGGTGGGAACTGCCGCCTCAGCATTGCTAATGCGCACGCCTGGCTGAAGTTTCTCAGCATTGCCGGCGCCACGCTGTAATTGCAGCTGTGGTTTGCCATCTACCCAAACCAGAACCAGCACATCGCCGGGATAGATAAGGTGAGGGTTTTCAATTTGTGGATTGACGTTCCAAATTTCGGGCCATAGCCACGGGTCGCGCAGGAACATGCCTGAAATATCCCAGAGAGTGTCACCTTTTACTACGGTGTAGCGCTCGGGGTGATCGGGCTTCAGCACCAGATCAGATGAAGTGCTGGCTTGCGCAGCAGTCAACGTAACTAGTGGGCTGGCTGCCAGAGCAGTGGTACCGATCAGCAGCGATGCAGCCAAAAGGGCAAAGCAGCTGAGTTGCGGTTTAGAAAAGATTTTCATGGGCACATCATCCGTTAGGTCAATTCCATCATGTGCAGCATCCCTGCACTGCTATAATTCTGCACAACCAGCGGTCAGGAAACTGTGACGTAGCTCATAACGTCACATAATCTGTCTGATCCTGATAATCCGTAATTATATGCTGATATATCATAATATTAGCGTTAAATCATAGTGTTAAGTGCTAAATGTTTTTGGAATCACCATGTCGCTGTTAAAAATTCTTGAATATCCGCACCCGCGACTGCGGATTAAAGCGGTGCCGGTTAAGACCGTAGATGACACGATACGTCAGCTTATTGATGACATGCTGGAGACAATGTATGCGGCTCAGGGCATTGGTCTGGCTGCTACTCAAGTGGATGTCCACAAGCGTCTATTGGTGCTCGATGTTTCCGAAGATCAGCGGCAACCTATGTTTTTTATTAACCCTGAGATTGTTGCGCTCGATGGTCTAGAGGTCAGTGACGAAGGCTGTCTGTCGGTGCCGGGAGTTTATGAAGGCGTAGAGCGTGCAGCGCAAATCAGAGTTAAGGCGTTGGACCGTAATGGCAAACAATTTGAGCTAGAGGCTGATGAATTGCTTGGCGTATGTATACAGCACGAAATCGATCATCTGGATGGCAAGTTGTTTGTCGATTACTTGTCTGAGCTCAAACGTCAAAGACTTAAAAAGAAATTCTTGAAAGCGCAGAAACAAGCGTTAGTTGAAGACTAAAAGCAGACTTATGCGCGCTCAATTGCATGAACGGCGATCACAGCAATTTTCGCGTAACAGGTAAAACACATGCGTATCATTTATGCAGGCTCTCCCGAGTTTGCGGTTCCAGCATTAGAGGCTCTGCTTGATTCAGAGCATGACGTTATTGCTGTGCTTACTCAGCCGGACCGCCCTGCTGGTCGTGGTCGGAAGCTTACACCTCCTCCGGTAAAGGCGAAGGCGGTAGAACATGGGTTAACGGTGCTGCAACCCGAGACGTTGCGCGATAAGAGTACCCAAGAGCAGTTGCTGGCGCTAAAGCCGGATTGCATGGTTGTCGTTGCATACGGGCTTATATTGCCGCAGGCGGTTTTGGATATACCGACATACGGCTGCGTTAATCTGCATGCTTCACTATTGCCGAAATATCGGGGCGCGGCTCCGGTGCAAGCCGCCATTCTTAGCGGTGACCATCACACCGGTATCTGTCTGATGCAGATGGAAGCTGGTTTGGATACTGGCCCGGTTTTGTTGCGTCAAAGTACGGATATAGGGAGTTACGAAACCACCGGCGAACTAACTCTGCGTTTGGCAGATCTGGGTGCGGAGGTTCTTTTGAAGGGCCTGCCTGGCCTGGGTGCTGGGACGCTGCATGCCGAGCCGCAACCTGCGGAAGGCGCGAGTTATGCGGGCAAAATTGTAAAGGCTGAAGCCACAATCGACTGGACATTACCTGCATCTGAAATTGCGCTGCGGGTGCGCGCCTACAATCCATGGCCGGTGTCACAAACTCTATTGCATGGCAAACAACTGCGTTGCTGGAGGGCGATAGCGGACGATTGTCTGATTGATCAGGGAATGCCTGGTGAGATTATTGAATTGAGCACAACAGGACTCGTGGTGCAGGCAGGCCTTGGTCTTTTGATACTTCAAGAAGTGCAGCAGCCCGGGAAATCCCGCTGCGATATACAGCAATTGCCGGGGATTGAGCTGCTTCCCGGTACGGTACTCGGCGTATGAAGACGGATGATTTACCCGGTGGCGCAGAAACTCGCGCAGTCGCCGCATCAGCAGTTGATGCGGTAATTCGCAAAGGCCGGTCTCTCGACAGAGTGCTGGCACATGCCGTGATGCATGAACTGAGCCCGCAGGATGCGGCTTTGGTGCGAGCCTTGGTCTACGGAACATTGCGTGGGCATTATTTGCACAGCAAGCTTATTGCCGAGTTGCTGACTAAACCTATAAAGAAGAAAGATGCCGTGCTTGAGTCGCTGCTCTCGGTTGGCTTGTTTCAGTTGCTCGAATCACGACAGCCGGATTTTGCCGTGGTGTCGGCAACAGTCGATGCGGCCGCCGCTTTGGGGCGGCCTCATGCCCGTGGCCTCATTAATGCAGTGTTGCGAAACTTTCAAAGGCAGCGCGATAAATTGCTAGCGATAGCAATTAAAGATCAGCAGGCGCGTTATGGCCTTCCGGCTTGGTTGCTTGAGCGTCTGCGCAGCGACTGGCCTTCTTCCTGGGAGTCTG
>CBDTTT010000113.1:0-5884 GCA_965363345.1 uncultured Chromatiales bacterium | reverse complement strand
CTGTCCGCTTCAATAGCAGCGCGGTTAAGACACCGCCAACAACGCCGAGAAGATAAAGACCTAGCAGCACCAGGCCATGCAAATTTACAACGCCACCGAGGTACGATTGTTTGGGAACAAAAGCCGCGATCAGCAATGCATACACAGGCAGACGTGCAGAGCAGGTCATAAAGGGTGCTGCGATGATCGTTGCAATACGGTCGCGACGATTAGGTATGACACGCGTTGCCATGATGCCGGGTACAGCACAGGCAAAACTTGAAAGCATCGGAATAAAGGATTGCCCGGAGAGCCCGACTGAGCGCATCAGGCGGTCCATCATAAATGCTGCACGTGCCATGTAGCCGCTATCTTCGAGCAGAATAATGAAGGCAAACAGAATGACGATTTGGGGTAGAAATATAACCACACTGCCGACACCCGCTACGACACCATCAACCAGCAAGCTGTTGAGTGCGCCGGGCGGTATTGCTGCCCCGACAGTTTTACCCATCCAACTTGCACCTATATCAATCAGGTCCATTAACGGTCCTGCCCAGGAGAACACCGCCTGAAATACGATGGCCATGATGCTGATAAATAGCACCATGCCGAGTACTGGATGGTTGGTGACGCGGTCAAGTTGTTCGGTAAGTGATTTCTTGCCCGTGCTGCGGGTTTCGACCTTCGCAACAATGGCATCGATGATTCGATAGCGACGGGTGGCTTCAATTTTTGCCAGCGAACTGCCATCAGCACCCGCAGCAACCAATTGCTGCCGCAAAGCGAGGAGCTTTTCGCGGGTATCAGCAGCGGTATCTTCGATTAAACGGGTTTCAGCGTGACCCTTCGCATCGATCAGTGCCCGTTCAACTTCATAATCGGTGACCTTAGAACCGGCGGTGCGCAGTTCGGTAGCAAACTGTTTAGCTGCGGCCACTACGTCTGGCTGAACTGGCTCGGCCTTTGCACTTGTTGCCTTAATTGCAGCGTCGAGATGTTCTTTAAGGTTTTGTATTTTAGAACTGTCGGTTGCAACAAACGGGATAACCGTGGTGTTGAGTTCTTTGGCAAGTGCATCCGCATTAATTTGTATGCCATGTCGCTTGGCAATATCTGACATGTTCAAAGCAATAACGACTGACTTACCCAGCTCCAGAATTTGATGAGCTAAGAAAAGATTACGTCGCAGGTTTGCAGAGTCGACGACAATCAGTACAGCATCGGGTTCGCCTAAATCATCAATGAGTCCGAGCAGCACATCACAGGCGACCATCTCATCCGGAGATTCTGCAGCAAGCGAGTAGGAGCCGGGCAGGTCGACCAGATTTATGGGGCCGGAAGGCAGAGTAATCTGCCCTGTATGGTGCTCAACAGTAACCCCAGGAAAGTTAGCTGTCTTCTGACGCAGACCAGAGAGCGCGTTAAAGAGTGTGCTCTTGCCGGTATTCGGATTACCGATGACTGCGACAACGGGTAAAGCCGCTGCCGGATTTGTGTTTGTATCGCTCATAAGGACTGCTTTATAGAAATTCTATGCGCTTCGGCTTTGCGTAATGACAAGGAGTAACCCATTACTTCTATTTCAAGCGGATCGCCGCCTAGTGCTTTTCGGGTCATTGCGACTTTGGTGCCTTCAAGCAGGCCCATTGCCATCAGACGCTGCGCTACCGGCCCGTCTTCATCTATGTCGGTAATGATGGCCTGTTGTCCGGGATTGAGCTGGTCGAGTGTCATGAGCGTATTTCGTTGTAATTACTGATGCATGCATTCTAAATGAGAATCATTGCTATTAACAGGGGGCGGTATGTGCGTATTTCTGCCTCCAGCTGCTATTTGGCTATTCGGCTCGGCTCTGGCAGCTTTGGGCTGGCTGCGTCGCGAGCTCAGCCTTTTGATCAGTACTTAACATCAGGCTATAAAAAAACCCGACTTGGCGTCGGGTTTTTTGTTTTAGAAGGCTATAGGTTGGCGAGCGGTTTTAGTGTTTGCCGTTGGCCTTTAGGGTCCGCAACTCATCGGCGTAGGCCCGGACAAACTCATCGTTAAATGGAGCAGGTAGCTCGGTGTCGCCGTCTTTGGTTAGTTTGTCGAAGGCTTTGGCGTACTGCTCCAGGAAGTTTCCGGTTTTAGCATTGTCGCCTGAGAATTCTTTTTCTATCGACTCGGGATTAAAGTGGCCGATATAGTCTTCCAGCGCAACAGAGATGGCTTTCACCATCGCCCGTTGATGGAATGCAAGGTCGCGGAAGATATCTCTCACAGCTGCTTCGGGCGCCATGCTATTGCCGATACTGGTTGTAAGCAAATAGTTTAGTGTGTCCTTCATGCCGGTAACCAGGCGTAGAGGATTGCTAATGTTCTCCTGACTGGTCTGACTGGTCTGACCGGCCAGGTGATACCGTTCGACAAAGTCGGAGCGACTCATGCTTAGGCCGGTGAGACCTGCGGTGTATTCCTTAATGATTGCGCCGGCTTGATCGAGCATGTCTTCGGCACCACGTGCAGAAAGCTCCTGGGCATCCATACCCGCAGCCTTTAACAAAATATTTACAGCTTCATTGAGCACAGCATCATGACTTTCAGCAGTCATTTTCTGACTGCTGGTATCACTGCCGGTGCCATTCGCTTTTTCTGGTTCTGAAATCTGTAGATGATCGGAGAGCGTCATATCACTCATCTTGTCTTCATGCAGCAGCGGTGTTTCCATCGAATGATCTTCTTCGACTAACTGTGCCCGCACTATTGAATCACGCATACCATCATCTGCAGAGATGCGTCCGTCGATGGTGATTTTTGCTTCAAATTCGTAATCGCCCATGCGAAGGGTGTCGCCATCTTTCAGTTTCTGCGGATTGCCATTACCTATGGGAATGTCTGACCCGTTTAAGAAGACGCCATTGCGACTGGTGTCGAGCAAATAAAATGCACTGCCCTGACAATCGATCATGGCATGTCTGGCAGATAGGTAGCGTTGTGCATCGGGAAGCGCCCAGTCGTTATCCAGACTGCGGCCAATAGTACCGCCTGACCCCACGAAATCTCTCGTGTGATTGGGGCCCATCGAGTCTTTATGTTGGCTGACGATTTGTAATCGCAGTGGCATACTGTTTCCCGACCGGACAATTTCTCCGCCTTATGCAAAGAATTCTGTTCCGGTATTACCTTCAGTATTCGAGTTTGCGACAAGCAAGGCTCGAAAAAAGTGGTGTAGGTCACAAATCTACAGCTTCGCAAATCTGCTATAGGCATGCCGCAGCAAGCTTTTAGCGGGTATAATCAACATCTGACAGCGGCATATAACCAGTAAAACAGCCGGTTCGTCGCTAAATCATCAGTTTTTATAGGGTTTTCAGCATTTTGCGTTGCAAAAAGCGTGGTGCCCTAGTCCGGAGTTTTTACGCCTCATGTCTGCAGAACAGCTATACAAGATTATTTTCATGAATCAGGGCAAGGTCTACGAGATTTATGCCCGCAGCGTTGGTGAAGGCGCTATGTACGGCTTTATTGAGATTGAAGAGCTGGTTTTTGGTGAGCGCAGCTCTGTGGTCGTTGATCCGGCAGAAGAAAAAATTAAGATGGAATTCGATTCGGTAAAACGAACCTATATTCCGATGCATGCCATTATCCGCATCGATGAAGTCGAGAAGCAGGGTGTGAGTAAGATTAGCTCGTTCGACGGTAGCAATATCGCAGCATTTCCAATGGCCGGTTTTTCACCCGACACAGGCGAATCCGGTAAGTAGTGTTGTTCTGTTATCAGTAACCCAAAACATACAAATAAGTGAAAGTTTAAATCATGCCCGTGTTGCAGCTTCAGGGCCCTCCGGCTCTATCATCATTCCGTCAGGAAAAACTTACTAAAGAACTTCGCAAGGTAGCTGCCGGAATCCGGGCCGTTACAGCAAGGTTTATTCACTTTGCCGAACTTGAAGCAGAGCTGACAGCAGGCGAGCAGGATGTGCTTGCAGCCCTCTTAAGTTACGGACCGCATATGCCGAATGCCGCCGAAGGTGGTTTGCGAATCACGGTTGTTCCGCGCGTCGGCACCATCTCACCCTGGTCTAGCAAAGCGACTGATATCGCCCGTATTTGCGGTTTGAGCAATGTGCTGCGTGTTGAGCGCGGTATCGAGTATCACATTGAAGGTGATGATTGCGCCGAAGCTGCAAGCGCGCTTGCAGCCTTGTTGCATGACCGTATGACTGACGCAGTATTCATTGGCGACTTTAGTGCTGATGGCATGTTTGCCCATCATCAGCCGGCATTGCTTGAGCGCGTGCCATTGAAGGCGGAGGGGCGCATTGCACTTGCTAATGCCAACGTTAAGCTGGGCTTGGCATTGTCAGATGATGAGATTGATTATCTGGTTGATCGCTATAACGAATCGGGCCGTGATCCTACCGATGCCGAGCTCATGATGTTTGCCCAGGCCAACTCAGAGCATTGCCGTCATAAAATTTTTAACGCGCAGTGGGTTATTGACGGCGAAGAACAGAGCAAAACGCTGTTCGACATGATTCGTTCAACTCATGCGGCAAACCCTGAGGGTGTTTTGTCTGCGTATTCTGATAACGCGGCCGTTGCTGCTGGTGGCCCTGGTGGTCGCTTGGTCGCAGCCGGGCGTGATCGTTTGTATCGCTATTATCAGGAAGACATTCATCTGGTGATGAAGGTTGAAACCCACAATCATCCAACCGCCATTTCACCATTCCCGGGTGCCGCGACAGGTGCTGGTGGTGAAATCCGTGATGAGGGCGCTACCGGTCGTGGCTCGACTCCGAAGGCAGGATTAACCGGTTTTTCTGTGTCGCATTTGCGTATCCCCGGGCATGAACAGCCGTGGGAGCAGAGCATTGGGCATCCGGACCGTTTAGCGACGGCTCGCGAGATCATGTTGGCAGGGCCTATCGGTGGTGCTGCATTTAACAATGAATTTGGCCGCCCGAATATTCTCGGCTACTTCCGTACCTTTGAGCAGCCGGAGAGCGACAGCATCGCAGCGGGTTATCACAAGCCCATTATGATTGCCGGCGGTGTTGGCAGCATTCGTGGCGAAGATGTCGACAAACCCGAAGTGCCTGTTGGCGCCAAGCTGGTGGTGCTGGGTGGTCCGGGCATGCTAATTGGTTTGGGTGGTGGTGCGGCGTCTTCGATGGGCAGCGGCACCTCCAGTGAAGATCTGGATTATGCATCTGTGCAGCGTGGCAATCCTGAAATGGAGCGTCGTGCGCAGCAGGTTATCGATGCCTGCTGGTCGCGTCAGTTGGTGGGCGAAGAAAACCCTATCGTCATTGTTCATGACGTGGGTGCGGGTGGTTTGTCTAACGCTATTCCAGAAGTTGTGGACCATAGCCAGCGCGGTGCGGTAATCAATCTGCGTGATATTCAAACGGCCGAAGCCGGTTTGTCGCCGCTAGAGATCTGGTGCAACGAGTCTCAGGAACGCTATGTGTTGGCAGTGATGCCTGAGCATCTCGATTATATTGATGAAGTGTGCCGTCGCGAACGTTGCCCTTATGCGGTAGTCGGTGAAATTGATGGCGGCTCGCAGCTTAAAGTCTATGACGAGCTGAACGATAATCATCCGGTCAACATGCCAATGGATACCCTATTGGGTAAGCCGCCGAAAACGACTATGACGGTCACTCGTTCAGAGCGTGTGATTCCTGAACTTAACCTTATGGGAGTTGAGCTCGACGAAGCCTGTCGACGAGTGCTGCGTTTTCCAACAGTTGCCGATAAATCATTTTTAATTCACATCGGTGATCGCACTGTCGGCGGCTTGGTATCGCGTGATCAATTGGTTGGTCCCTGGCAGGTTCCCGTGAGTGACGTGGCAGTAACCGCACGTAGTTTCGATACCGAGGCTGGTGAGGCGATGTCGATGGGTGAGCGTTCGCCT
>CBDTTT010000112.1:0-5890 GCA_965363345.1 uncultured Chromatiales bacterium | reverse complement strand
TTGCTTCAGCTGAGCAGTGAGCTCACCCTTTTTGCCCAGGAATTCGACCCGGACGGTATCCAAAGCACTCAGGTCACCACTGGCTGCGATAGCCTGATGAGCGCGCTCTATCAGCTCGGCGAGATCAGCCATGGACGTCGTTGCTCCTGCCCCTGCATGGGGTCAAACCATTCGGTCAATACCGTCTAACAACGATAAGACCCATAAACAGTGAAATACTAAAAACGTTAGTCAGAAAAAAACCGGGCCGGAAATCCGACCCGGTTTTACAGACCTACCAGTACCCTCAGGTACTTACTTGCTAGCCAGGCCAGTTTTAGCCTGCTCTGCAAGAGCAGTAAACGCTGCTGCATCATGTACAGCAATATCAGCCATAACCTTGCGGTCGACTTCAATACCGGCAATGTTCAGCCCGTTGATGAAGCGGCTATATGACAGACCATTCAAACGTGATGCCGCATTAATGCGAGCAATCCACAAACGACGGAACTGACGTTTACGCTGGCGACGATCGCGGTAAGCATACTGACCCGCCTTAATAACCGCCTGCTTGGCAACACGATAGATTTTACGACGAGCGCCGTAATAACCTTTCGCTTTATTTAATATCTTGCGGTGACGTGCCTTAGCAGTCACACCTCTTTTTACTCGTGCCATCTCTTCGTCTCCTTATGCGTACGGCAGCATTTGCTTAACGCTTTTTACGTCGCTATCAGCAATTTGTGCAGGGCTACCAAGTTGACGCTTCCGCTTGGAAGACTTCTTGGTAAGGATGTGACGAAGGTGCGATTTCCCACGTTTAAAACCGTTTTTGGTACGGCTAAAACGTTTCGCAGCACCACGATTGGTTTTCAATTTCGGCATTACTAACTCCTAATGGCCTGACCCGAACCCCCGTCTTTATATTAGACATATGGGCCGAACTGCAGGCGGGGCTGACGGGTTTCATAGAAACCTGAACTAGCCCACTTTTAAATTCCTGTTACGTAAAAAGCTAACAGGTCCTGTGATAAGACTCGTACTGCAGTCTCAATTCTTTCTTGGTTGCATCACCATAATAAGCTGGCGGCCTTCCATTTTTGGAAACTGCTCGACCACTGCCAACTCTTCAAGATCTTTCTCAATCCGTTTAAGCAACTTAACGCCTAAATCCTGATGAGCCATTTCACGACCACGATAACGAAGAGTGATCTTCGCTTTGTCGCCGTTTTCTAGGAAGCGCCTCAGGTTACGTAACTTAACCTGATAGTCGGCATCCTCAGTACCAGGCCGGAATTTAACTTCCTTAACCTGACTCTGTTTCTGTTTCTTTTTGGAGGACTGGTTCTTCTTATTCTGTTCGAAGATGTGCTTACCGAAATCCATAACCCTACAAACCGGGGGTTCTGCGTTCGGTGACACTTCGACCAAATCCAAACTTTTTTCCTTAGCGAGATTTACAGCGTCATCCAGCATCATTATGCCGACTTGTTCACCTTCGTCATCAATGACGCGAACCCTACTGGACTCAATCTCGTTATTACGCCTAATGCGTTTCTTGGCAGCTATCTGCTAATCCTCCAAAATAGTGCGGCCGCGGCTCGCGATTTCGGTAGCAAGACCAGCAACCAATGTCTCAATCGGCATACTTCCGAGGTCTTGTCCGCTTCGCGTGCGTACGGCCACTTCATTATTTTCGCTTTCCCTGTCACCTACTACGAGCAGGTACGGGACGCGCTTCATTGTGTGCTCGCGGATTTTAAAGCCGATTTTTTCGTTTCTCAAGTCCATTTCAACTCGAAATCCCTGTTTTATAAGGGAATCCCGAACTTTTTGGACATAGTCTGCCTGTTTATCAGTGATATTAAGGACTACAACCTGCACCGGAGCCAGCCACGTAGGGAGGCTACCTGCATGATGTTCAAGCAAAATTCCGATAAATCGCTCGATAGATCCGAGAATCGCGCGATGCAACATTACCGGTGTATGACGGCGGCTATCTTCACCAATATAAGTTGCTTCTAATCGCTCCGGCATCGAGAAATCGAGCTGAACTGTGCCCAATTGCCACACACGACCGATGCTATCGCGCAAGTCGAAGTCGATTTTCGGGCCATAAAATGCCCCGTCGCCCTCGTTTAGCGTCCATTCCATGCCCTTACTTTCAAGCGCATTCTTCAAACCCAGCTCTGCTTTATCCCACAATGCCTCTTCCCCTACCCTTTTTTCCGGGCGAGTAGAAAGCTTGGTGACAACCTCAGTGAAACCGAAATCTTTATAGACACTAAACACCAGGTCGATAAAGTCGGACACCTCTTGCTGGATCTGATCTTCTGTACAGAAGATGTGAGCATCATCCTGAACAAAGCCACGCACCCGCATCAGACCATGCAAAGTACCGCTCGCTTCATTGCGATGGCATGAACCAAACTCGGCAAGTCGCAATGGCAAATCGCGATAGCTGTGAAGCTTTCGGTTATACACCTGCACATGACACGGACAGTTCATCGGCTTTACTGCATAGACGCGATTTTCTTCGTCGCCAACAGTAAACATGTTCTCGCGATACTTCTCCCAATGGCCCGACTTCTCCCACAACGAGCGGTCGACAATCTGAGGTGTATTAATTTCTTTGTAGTTGTTTTCGGCAAGACGCTCGCGAATGTAATTGCGAACAGTGCGATTTAACGTCCAACCGTCTGCATGCCAAAACACCATGCCCGGTGCTTCTTCTTGAAAGTGAAACAGATCAAGTGACTTACCAAACTTACGATGGTCACGCTTCTCGGCTTCTTCAAGACGATGCAGATACGCCTTAAGCGCCTTCTTGTCGCCCCAGGCAGTACCGTAGATCCGTTGCAGCATCTCGTTATTGGAATCGCCACGCCAGTAGGCGCCCGCAACTTTCATCAACTTGAATGATTTCAGGTGAGACGTTGAAGGTACGTGCGGACCGCGACACAAATCTGCCCAGTCGCCCTGCTCGTACAAACCGATCTCATCAGTCTCGGGGATGCTTTCGATAATCTCTGCTTTGTAGGCTTCGCCCTGTTCACGAAAAAAGCTAATCGCTTCGTCACGGGTCAGAACCTTACGCTCGACTTTGATATCGGCCTTAACAAGCTCTTTCATTTTCTTTTCGATGGCTTCCAGGTCTTCAGGCGTAAACGCACGCTCGTAAGAAAAGTCGTAAAAGAAGCCGTCTTCGATGACCGGGCCGATAGTGACCTGCGCCGAGGGAAACAATGCCTTAACCGCATTGGCCAACAAATGAGCGGTGGAGTGACGAATCACTTCCAGACCGTCATCATCGCGACTGGTCACAATTGCCAGATTACTGTCGGTGTTGATCACATAAGAGGTATCAACCACCTGTCCGTCGATCTTGCCGGCTAGAGCCGCCTTCGCAAGTCCGGGACCAATATCCAGAGCGACGTCAGCAACTGACACCGCCTGATCAAATTCTCGTTTACTGCCGTCCGGCAGGGTAATAATCGGCATGACTGCACAATTCCGCTTAATGAGTGACTAAATATGAGTTAATGCGGGCGCGATTGTAGCACCGTGGCGACCTTCGGTGTGATAGCCAAAGGCGATTAAGACATGAATTTGCTAGGTTTTTAACCTATGGCTTCCAGACTCACCTCAACAGACTTGTAAGCCGGCGTATTGCTCACGTCGGCCACGTGATCCAGCGGGATAATAGGATTACTCTCCGGATAGTAGGTGGCGACGCAACCGCGCGGGATCTGATACGGAACAACCCTGAAACCGGGCATGCTGCGAGTCTGCCCGTTGTGATGACTCGTGATGCTGACCAACGTGTCTGCAGCCAGTCCGGCCGCCTCGATATCCGCCGGACACATAAACACCACCATCCGGCTATCGGCAATACCTCTGTAACGATCATTCTGACTATAGACCGTCGTATTGAACTGATCGTGACTCCTTATCGTCATCATCAAGTAGTGCCCCTCGGGAAATGCGGGCAGCTCAAAATCATGCACGGTAAACAGTGCTTTACCGCTAGCCGTATTAAACACAAGCTCATCACGCACCGAGTGCGGTAATACAATGCGTTGCTCATGCCGGATGCGTTTATTGAAATCGGCAAAGCCCGGAATCACTCGGCTAATATGATCACGAACATGATCGTAGCGCGTGCCTAAACTTTGCCAATCGATATTGCTACCCGCACCCAGCGTCGCCTGAGCGACGCCTGCAATAATACTTAGCTCGCTCCGAATATCCTTGCTAATCGCTCGCAGCTTACCTTCAGAACGGGAGACAACGCCCATCGAGTTCTCGACAGTGACGAACTGCGGTTCACCCAGCTGCTCATCAATCTCTGTACGCCCGAGTGCCGGCAAAATTAATGCCTGGTCACCGACAATGGTATGCGAGCGATTGAGCTTGGTCGAAATCTGCACCGTCAAACGACAGCTTTCCAATGCTTTCGAGGTATAGGACCAATCGGGCGTTGCAGCCATGAAGTTGCCGCCCAAAGCGATAAACACCTTCACCCTGCCCTCACCCATGGCCTTAATCGTATCGATGGCATCAAGCCCCTGCTCGCGCGGCGGCTCAAAGGCAAACTCGGTTGCAAGCGCATCGAGCAGTTCAGCATTAGGACGCTCCCAGATACCCATGGTCCTGTCACCCTGCACATTGCTGTGCCCACGCACGGGACAGGCTCCGGCACCCGGCTTGCCGAGGTTGCCACGTAACATCAGAAAGTTGATGACCTCCTGAATATTGGCAACAGCATTTTTGTGCTGGGTTAAACCCATCGCCCAGCAGCAAATTGTGTTCTCTGCAGCTATTGCGATGGCTGCGGCATCACGTATCAGGTCTCGAGCTACGCCACTGGCTTTCTCTATTGCATCCCATTGAGTGATTTCGATATCGGCAGCAAACTCGTTAAACCCCTCGGTGTAAGTATCAATAAAGTCATGATCCAATACCGAACCCGGCGCAGCCGCCTCCGCTTCGAGCATCGCTTTACACAAACCTTTTAGGAAGGCGACATCGCCGTTTACGCGAACCGGCACATGGAGATCCGTCAGCTTCGTGCCACCGCTCAAATAGCCGCCAACTTCCTGAGGGTTCTTAAAGCGCTTAAGGCCCGTTTCATCCAGTGGATTTACAGCAACGATAGTTGCGCCGGCACGCTTCGCCTCCTGCAAGGTAGCGAGCATGCGTGGGTGGTTCGACCCGGGATTTTGCCCAAGCACAAAAATTGCATCGGCTTTAACGAAGTCTTCGAGGTGAACAGTGCCCTTGCCGGTGCCGATAGACTCGGTCAGCCCCCTGCCACTCGATTCATGGCACAGGTTCGAACAATCAGGAAAGTTATTTGTACCAAACTGCCGAACGAAAAGCTGATAAAGAAAAGCACCTTCATTGCTGGTTCGACCCGAGGTGTAAAAGGCTGCCTCGTTAGGGTCATCAAGCGCGCTCAGCTCTTCGCCTATCAGGCCGAAGGCTTCATCCCAACTAATGGCCTCATAACGATCAGAACCCTTACGCTTAAAAACAGGCTCGGTTATGCGGCCCTGATCGTTTAACCACTGATTGCTGCGGCCGGCTAAAGCCGATATTGGTGAATGATCAAAGAATGCGGCATCTGCCCGCTCACGCGTCGCCTCATCTGCAATGGCCTTCGCGCCATTCTCACAAAAATCGAAATGCTTCTTTGAAGGCGAATCAGGCCAGGCACAACCGGGGCAATCAAAACCATCCGGCTGGTTGGCATTGGTAAACGCCACTCTGGCTCTCCCAAGCCCGGGCTTGCTGATCGCTTGCTTAAGAACTTCTTTTACCGCGGCTAAACCAGCAGCGGCCTCAACGGGCGCGGTGACTTTGGGTTTGTTACTATCAGATGACATGCTGGCAAGTGTGCCACAAGCCT
>CBDTTT010000111.1:0-5925 GCA_965363345.1 uncultured Chromatiales bacterium | reverse complement strand
ACCGGCGCACCATTCAGGCGCGTTTCCAACTGCAATACAGATGGGTCGGGAATCTCATCGGCAGTCACGATCCATGGGCCGCATGCTCCGCTGCATGGGAAATTCTTGCCAGGGGTAAATTGCGAACCATGACGCTGAAAGTCACGCACAGAGCCATCATTGAGGCAGGTATAGCCGGCCACATAATCCAGCGCGTCTGCGGCATCAACATAACGGGCCGGCCGACCAATAACGACGGCGAGTTCGCCTTCGTAGTCATATTGATCAGACACTTTTGGCCTCACGAGCGCTTGGCCATGCCCGACAAGGCTGTCCGGATAACGCATGAACACCACAGGATAGTCGGGTGGCTCACGCCCCATCTCCTTAATGTGGGCCATATAGTTAACACCAACAGCGAGAATCTTCTCGGGGTTAGCTATCGGCGGTTCAAAGCTAAGCAGTTCCAAAGGCACGATTTCATCCAGTGCTTTAAGCAGGGCTTCAGTTGCTGAGGCTGCCAGAACCGACTTAATGTCCGGGTACTGCTTTAAAAAAGCTTCGTTTGGCAGTCTCAGGCCTGCATCACCCACAACTCCATAACCTTTGCGACCCTTGAAGGAACACGTTGCTAACTTCATACCCTAATCTCCTGCAAATCTATCCAGCCGTATTCATTTCGAACACCGCAATACATAAAGCCTACATTATCGGGCGCTTGGGAGTAGAATCTTGAGCTAACAATTTTCCGGTCAGAGCTATGAAACCCAGTAAATCCCGCGTAAATCTGACTGAAGGTCCCGTCAGCAAATCGATAGTATCTCTCATGCTACCCATGATGATTGGCATGCTTGCGATGATGTCTTATGGGATTGCCGATACATTTTTTGTCGCCCAGATTGGCACCTTGGAACTTGCGGCCATGTCGTTTACCTTTCCGGTGAACTTTATCGTTGGCGCAATCGCGATGGGCATCGGAACCGGCGTATCCTCAATTGTTTCTCGTCTGTTTGGTAAAGATGACATAGGCGAAGTGCAGCGCATCGCAACGCATGCAATGATGCTGGCCGCCATTTTAGGTATTGGCGTCACAATACTGGGGCTGACAACTATCTACCCGTTGTTTACCCTGCTCGGCGCCGACGAAACGACGCTGCCGCTCATAGAGCGGTACATGTCGATCTACTATTACGGCGGCATGTTTCTCGTCGTGCCGATGATTGGCAGTGCGGTGATGCGTGCCAGTGGCGACGCCAAAACACCAGCCAAACTCATGTCGTCCGCGGCCCTGCTGAACATCATTCTCGATCCGATTCTTATCTTTGGCTGGGACGTCGTTGGCATTCCGGCAATGGGTATCGAAGGTGCGGCGATAGCCACGGTCCTGGCAAACATCGGCACCGCGGTGGTATCGATTGGTATTATCGTTTTCCGCGACCACCTCATACGATTCATTATGGCCGATTTCAAGTTGCTGCTTGTGTCATGGAAAGAGATTATGCATATCGGCATACCGTCTATGACCAGCAGCTTAATTGCACCCATGACCACTGCATTCATTACCTGGCAGGTTAGCTCCTTCGGACAGGAAGCCGTGGCAGGCTTTGGTGTCGCATCCCGTGTCGAAGGTATAGCGCTGCTATGCCTTATGGCGCTGAGCGCATCTATGGCGCCGTTTACCGGCCAAAATTATGGCCGCGGCTACTATGACCGGGTTAGAGAAGGTGTTCGTTTTGCGTACAAGTTCGCTTTAGGCTACGGCCTGATTGTTGCTATATTGATGTTTGGTCTTTCGCCTTATATCGCAGCTGCTTTCACCGATGATCCTGTCGCGACCAACGCAACTATGATGCATATGCGGATGGTTCCCTGGAGCTACTTCGGATTGGGCACAGGCATGATCGTGGTAAGCGCGTTTAATGCAATCGGCAAACCCATGCCGGCCATGTGGATTTCTCTGACACGCACAATTCTGGTCTATGCACCAATGGCATTTCTACTCGCTTGGTGGATTGGGTTGTTTGGTGTCTTTCTGGCTGCGTTTATCGCCAATCTTGCTTCAGGCACGCTGGGTTTCCTCTGGTTCCGCTCAGTATTTTTTAAATGGGAACCGGACGCTGAAACCAGCCAAGCTTAATAGAGAGTATTCAAATCTCTATGTAGAATTGGGCAATATGACTGCGGGTAAATTAGGACACTCTTTCTTTCGGGTCAATCTGATCCTTGTCGCATTGCTGCTGAATGCCTGCAGCACTATTGCATTTGACCAGAACAAACCCTACCAAAGACACATAGAAGCTACAGAGACTACTCGTCTGGGTAAGATCTCTGCGGACTGGGTTAGCGTCGAAAGTAAGGCCGGTTTCTTGCCATTAAGCGATGGACTAGCCGCATTCGGCGCACGCCTGAGGCTTATAGAATCGGCCGAAAAATCCATCGATATGCAGTACTTCCTGATGAAGGCCGATACGGCGGGTGAGATTATTGCCGGTACACTGCTGCAAGCCGCCGACCGCGGTGTACGTGTTCGCATCCTGCTGGATGATGTCTTTACGACGGTGAAAGATGACGAATTGGCGCTACTGGATCAACACGCCAACATAGAGGTGCGACTTTTTAACCCGGTGTCACGACGTGGCTTTTACTACCTAAACTATGCCGGCGACTTCAAGCGTGCAAACCGCCGAATGCACAGCAAATCATTTACTGTCGATGGCGCCGTTACGATTGTAGGCGGCAGAAATATTGCTGATGAATACTTTCAGATTAATACTGACAACGATTTTATCGACTTCGATATTCTGGCATTCGGACCGATCGTTCCTGATGTCGCAGAACAGTTTGATGACTTTTGGAACTCTGATAGAGCAGTCCCTATCACCGAGCTAGACCACAATGTTTCAAAGAACGACTTACAGGATGCGCGTGATGACATCGATGATGAGATGCGCAGCCGCACAGAATCCATATATGCAGCAGCGGTAAACGCGGAATATATGCTGGAACTGATCGAAGGCACAGCTATTTTGTATCCGGCAGAGGCCTATCTGATAAATGACAAAAGCTCAAAACTCGAAACGCCAATATCAGAATCTGAAATGGTGGTCGCAAAAAAACTAACCGACATTGCACAACTCGCTAAACATAGCATCACGATAATTACGCCTTACTTTGTGCCGCGTAAAACAGGTGTTGAGTTCTGGCGTTCGATAAGAGCAAAAGACATCGAACTCACAATCGTCACCAACTCTTTGGCGTCGACCAATCATGTTCCTGTCCACTCTGCCTACTCGCGCTACAGAAAACCCATGTTAGAGATGGGTGCTGAACTCTATGAGGCACGTGTAGACGCCGTCAACAAAACGGGAACCGGGGGCGAGCCGGAAACCCTAACCCTCCACACCAAGCTTATTGTTATCGATGATCGCTATCTGTTTATCGGTTCACTAAACCTCGACCCAAGGTCAATAGAAATCAATGCCGAAATGGGCATCCTTGTCGACTCAAAGGAGATGGGTAAAGAGTTTCAGGGCTATCTGGAAGAAGACCTGGAAACATGGGCGTATAAGCTGTCCCTGGATGACAAGGGCAATACCTTGTGGCGTGTAAACGTCAATGACGAAGATATAGAACGCAAAAAAGAGCCCGACACAGGCACATGGCGACGATTTCTATCAAAGTTCTACAGGATTCTGCCCGAAAGCCAGCTATAAGCATCTGCTTTTCAGCTGCGTTAATATCAAATGCACAAACTGCGGCAATCGACAGCTGCCAACCGTGATTTTTCTATCAGAGATTAACTATGTTCGATTTTCGCATCGCATTCCTAACCCTTCTGGCGCTAGTTGCTGTCGCGTTGCCAATTGGAACTATGGCTCAAGACAGTCGGGCCTCTTCGATAAGCAGGGAAATTGTTGAGGCAAAAATCGGTGAAACTGAGAACGCAGCTAACATGCCAGAGGACTCACGGCTGGCTCTACTTGAGTCGTATCGCCAAACTCTTGCCTACCTCGATACCAGTAAAGCGAATAATAGCCTAGCTGAAAAGTATGTCGATATTCGCAATACCGGTAGCGAGCGCCTTAACCAACTCCAACAGCAAACTGAGCGATTAAAGGCAGATGAAAGTCCCGCTTCATTGACCATCTCAGACCAAGCGTCTACTCAGGATATTGAGTCACAACTTCAAAAAGAGCAGGCAAACCAAGCTGCAATCCGCACAAAAAACAACGGCATTCAGCAAGCTATCGATTCAGAAAAATCCCGACCACAACAGGTGCGTGAAGCGTTGGTCGACGCATCAAATAGGCTCGACGAAGTTGCTGAAGAACTCAGGGATATCCCTTCAGCATCGGACGATGTAGCTGGCACTCAAGCTAGCCGATGGCGGATGCTGGCAAAATCTGCTGCGATTGGCTCGGAAATAACGGCTTTTGATGAAGAGCTTCTCAGCCAGCCATATCGTCTGGAACTCCTCAGGGCCGAGAAAATCATTGGCAAACTAAATCTGACCAAGACCGATGCTCTGATAGGACTGCTAAACCAACAACTACTGGAACAGCGGCGCAGCGACACCGCTGATGTAATTGCCTCGGTTAACCAATTACCTGAGGGACTGCCGCGCAATGAAGTAATTAGGCGCTACTCAGACTACAACAGCGAACTTAGTACGGAGCTTAGCGACACAACGAGCGCCCTTGAAGTTGCACAAGCAGAAGTCGCCCGAACGAAAATTCAGCTCAAAAAAGTTCGCGCCTCTTTCCAGGTAGCTCAACAGCGCATGGACATTGCCGGAATGAACAAGGCTTTAGGTCGGGCGATGCATGAACAACGTAGAGACCTACCTGAACTGCGGCTATTAAAGCGCGCCGCCGAGAAGCGCGAAGATAAAATTATTAACGCCGGCCTTCTGGATATTCAGATTAATAGCGAGTTGGATGACTATGCCAATACAGCAAGCCGCGCTGTCGATTTGCTTAGTGACACTGACGCGAGAGCACCAGAAGAACAAATTCAGGCCCTTGTTGGCACATTGGACAACACCGAACTGCTGCTCAAAAATCTTAAAAGCACTAACAGGGATTATCTGCGGACGCTCGCCGAGCTCGAGTTTCAGCAACAACAACTCATTCAACAGGTTGAGGAGATCGATGAGTATCTTGGCGAAAGGTTGCTATGGGTAAGAAGTCAGGAGCCCTTGTTCAGTGACAAGTCTTATCAAGCAGCTGTAAAAGAAATGAAGGCCGAAAGTATCACGGATGATATTTTGCTTGCCGCCGGGTCTACTCTGCTTAGGGAGGCTTTCGGATCACCACCCCTGATTATCACCTTCGTACTAGTGCTCGGCATATTGGGCACGCGCAGGAAGCTTTTAGGATTGCTCAAGGCTACAGCTCAGTACATTAACAGCCCTGCAACAGACTCCATAAAATACACATTCCAGGCTTTGGGGATAAGCCTGCTACTTGCTAGCGTATGGCCAATGGTCTCTCTGGCGCTGGGTTACACCCTCTTTGAGTACGGTGAATCCATGGAAGCAAGAGCAATAGGCGAAGCCTTCATACTCATTAGCAACATCCTGCTCTTTATTCGCTTCGTTTATGTCATTTGCCTAGATGGTGGGCTTGCTCAAAAGCATTTTCGCTGGAGCCAATCGTTAGCTCATGCTCTGCGTAAAGAAATGAACAGGCTGACTGTTATTTTTCTAATTCCTGCTTTCATTCTCATTACCAATAGAGCCTCAGACCCCAGTAACGTAAGCGGCCAGATTGGCCGGCTCATGTTTCTAATCGCCGTCGGCGCCTTCATCGTATTTTTAGTGCGCCTGTTACGCCCGGACACAGGCATAGCATGGAAAATGAGCTACACCGAGAGCACCAAGACATTGCGTAGCTGGGGAGCCATGAGCTTAGTCGCTGCCATACCGGCATGCCTAATGATTGCAGC